>JBIPMW010000372.1:0-7095 GCA_044376455.1 Crocinitomicaceae bacterium
GAGCAATTTATTTGCTAGAAATGAACAGGTTTATCAAACTGCCAGTTTAACTGATATTCCTGACATTTTGACGGCAGAAACCGCAATTACCAGCCTAGAAGCGGCAGCATCGGAGGATGGTAAAAAGCTATCAAATTAGGCGGTTTTGTAGAATTGCCATGTCATAACTAGGGTAAAAATCACTAAAACTAGCCAAGGAACTAAAATTAAATTGCGTTTATCAGTAAAGAAAAAGGGAAAGAAAGTGACTCTTTGAATTAATGGTTTAGCTTCAGGAGAATTTGATCTCTCCATACACCAAGAGGAGGTGAGTAAACAAGTAATGTTACGAAAACGACTACCTAGTCGAAATTGTTGATGGGTTTTGGGAGTAGCAAAGAAAATTTTACCTACTTCTGTAGTAGAGGATAAACTAACGGAGGCTATTTGGATAATAAAAGCAATAATAAGAAGCGTAATAATTAGCGAACGTCTCCAATGAAAATTGGATAACAAATACTGAATTAAGAGAGCGATTAGGGGAATCAATAATAGATGAATAGAAGTGACTTGGTAGCGCGCTCCCCATGCAGAGTCTCCATGCCAAAAATCAAGACGGCTAGTAGCTAAGGTAAAGAGAATAAGATTCAATAAAGCTGTCAATATATAGCCACGAAGATAGGGAGATAATGTTTTCCATACATAAACTGTCAATATTAAACAAGGTAGAAGCAGTGGATCATATATGAAAATGCTTTTAGCTGGAGAAAATAATACTCCTAATATTCCGACTGAAGGGTGATTAATCATTGGATAATTATCTGGCAGTTTTGGTAAACCCTCCAAAAAAGGATCGGTATTCATAGTATCAATATCTATTGCTCTCAACGTCCAAAATTGTCCAAATCTTTGGAAGTTAAAATATTGGTTGATTAACATAATAGGAATAGCACCTAATATCGAAATAGCAAGAGACTGTAATATAGCCGGCCAACTTTTTCTTTTGTATAGTAAAATACCAAACAAAAATAATAGAGTAGTTGCTATATGAATAATACTGGTGGTTCTAACTAAAAAAGCACAGCCCAAAGCAACTCCACTTAAATAAATATTGATAATCTTGTTATTTTTTAGATAATTAAAGATAGCAATATAGGTCAAAATAACAAATAATAAAACTTGATTATTTTGTTGATTATTTTGAGCATAATTTAAAACCGTGGTAGTGAGCAACCAAGTTATGCTAGAAATTGTAGCTATTTTTTCGCTAAATTCTAGCTTAATTAACAAATAGTAAGCTGAAATCACCACTGCTATGTTGATGGGGAGAAAAATTAACCAGTTAACAACAAATCTTCGGCTCAACTCTTCGGGAATTCTGGGAATAAGTTGATGTATCGTAGTTCCTAGCCAATCCCCCGGTAACATTAATAAAGGTTGACCTACTTCATAGGCATAATAACGTTTACCATCTCTACTTAGACTTCCAATGGTATTGTCCAGACGACTGTAAGGCTTATAGTTAGTATCTAGTTGAATTTCAGGCTCTCCCGTCCAGATAGCATGGGTTATACTCAAGCGAGCCAAAGTATCTCCACTGACGAGACCAGTGTTAATCACCGCCATCCATAAAAATGCTATTAAACTAATTTTTATGATGTTCCTTTTTGATGAGTTGTTCATTTTTTATCTACTCCTGTAAAACCATATTGAGGCAGTTGATGTCCTGATAATGTATTTAATCCTTCTCCATACTAACCTAAGTTCGGGATCAGCCGAAACCCTAATTTTACCCTAGCCAGTCAGCCCTATTCTTTCCTGGAATTCAACGACACTACAGCGTGCGTCATCCTGAATGCTGTACTCGCTACCGAAAGCGATTTGTAAGAATAGGATACTGTACAAAATGGAGAATACGATGCTGAGACTGAACCAGAAGGTTCTGGAAAGCATCAATTCTCTTAGAGGAGTGAGATATAAAAAATACGAGTTCTTTGTCTGCATAATTACCTTTACGTTTTATACAAGTATTTTACATTTAATAATGATTGTTGTTATATCCCACAATCGGAAGTGTTGAATGTGAAGATTTTGAAAAGTGTGACCAAGTTATACATTCACTCTGATTTTTCAGCTATGTCTTGAAAAATTTGATAATATTCTTCGGCACAAGCTGACCAAGACCAATGCTCTTGGGCAAAATTAGCTACTTCCGGTCTTATGGATGTTAACACCTGAGAATCGTCAAGCAAATTCTCAATTTTTGCTATCCATTTCTCAATGATATCTCCTACCTCTAAGTCTTCTGAAAACATGAGATACTGAGCTGCACTGTTAGCTTGAACTGTTTCTGAATTAACCAAAACAGGCGTTCCACAAGCCATCGCTTCTTGCACGACCAAGGGAAACCCTTCTCCTTTACTCGGTAAGATTAATAAATCTGCTGCCTGATATAGTGGAGTCAATGTGGCATCTCGGCGATTACTAAAAACTTTCACATTTGGCAAATTCCAAGTTTCTGGATTGATTGATCCCCAACCCGCAAATATAAATTGAATAAGCGGTAATCGCTCGGCTAACTGTTGTATGATGGGCAATCCTTTTTTTTCTACAAAGCGTCCGACGAAAAGCAAGATAGGTAATTCTAAACTTAATCCTAACTCTTGGCGAATTTGTTGCCGCTGTTCTTCTTTAACTGGGATAAATATTTCAGTATCTACTCCATTGGGAATCATGAGAGTTGGGCAACGAAAGCAGGCTTTATCCGTGAAATATTTCTGAACAACTTCACTGATGAATATGGTTTGATTAGCTCGTTTTAGCATTTCTATTCCTATTGTTTCGTTAAGAAAAGAAAGCAATTTTTTAAGGAAAGCACTTTTGTAGGAAATGAAACCTATATGCTGAGTAATTACGAGCGGTTTATGCTGAATTTTAGCAAATAGGAAAGCAAAAATATTGCTCATATACAAGTAATCATGGAGATGAATAACATCTGCCCATTGAACTGCTCTCCAGAGTTTTACTAGGGAAGGCAAACTCCAAAAAGGATAGGGAAGATGGAGCTTTTCTTCTATAATATTAGAAGCCTTCATGGGCAAGCATTGCAGTCTAGGTATATCTACTGGATGTGGATCAACATTACTCGCCATCCAGTTAATTTCTATATTCCCTATTTTAGAGAGAGATTCTGCAAGTTTGCCAGCAACAATTTCTATCCCGCCTCTGTGCATTGGGTAGTAGTGAGTAATTAGCAATACTTGCAATGGCGGTTTTTCAATATCAGTCATATCACTTTCGTCCTTTTTCTAATCTATTTAAACTACGAAAACTCCAGTATTTATGCAAAAAAAAGTTAAAAAATAGCAGGACAGCAGTGACAATTAACGCGGCTGCCATATACCATATTTTAAAAATTTCTACTAAAATAAACGTACCGAACAAATTAAGCAAAAATCCCGAAAGCATAACGTTATAATACTTAACTAATTCTCGCCAAAAAAATTTTTTATCTGTGTTAAATGTATAAAATTTATTAAAGCAAAATCCGATAAAATTTACACAAATTAAAGCGATAATTAGAGACAAAAGATAATGAATGTTAAAGTATTCAGTGAGTACATAGATAGAAATTACCCCCAAAATGTTGCAAATTAGCCCAAAAAAAACAAAGCGTCGGAACTGCTTTCCAGACAAAAGCAAACAAAATTGCTTGAAATTCTTCTGAAACCACTTGAGTAGCATAAGAGATTATAGATTTACTTTTGAAACAGAGTTACATAAATACTAGCATTAGTATCTCGAATTGAAAGGGGGGTTATAGCATCTTCAATTACCATTCTTAGATTCATAAAGCAAGCGATTGGTAACAAAATTAGTTGACCAATAAAGCCTAGTTTTTGCAACACTGAATCATATCCTATAAGACGAAATTGTGTTGTCCAAGCTAGAGGACCAACTACAGATAACACATCTTTTAGAACAAATTTTCTGCTACTAATTTCATAAAGTAATCCCTCGCGTGTCCAACGACGATAATCGTTAGGATGGGGATGATATAACCAGTTGCCATGAGTTGTTAATAATAACCACCCTCCTGGCTTAAGTAATCGATAACATTCTCCTAAATATTCATCTAAATCCCAAATATGCTCAAGAACTTGAAAAGACACTACTCCATCGAAAGAAGCATCAGGCAAGGGAATCGGCTTTCCTGGTTCAATCATCACCTCTGCTGTATTGTCAATATCACAACCGATATACTCGCAACCACGAGCGATAAATAAAGGACGATAAGGACAATCTCCACAGCCAATATCAGCGATTTTTTGCTCGGCAAATCCAATTTGGTTGGTATCAATTACCTGCTCTATCCCTTGCCGAAGTTTTAACAAAGAATACCAGTCGTGTCGCCAAAATGGAGGTTTTAATCGAACGTTAACCAAGTTTTTTTCCATGCTTACATACTCTGAATAAGATTGAATAAGATTAAAGTTACCGATCTAATCACGATGGTAGTTTGATCGCAATTCTACCTGTATCGTCGATGCGATTTAGTAAAATCTTAATTTGATTTTTCTCGATATAATCATCAGTCGCTTGTCGCGCTCCTTGCCAGTAACCATAATCATCGATAATGATAACTCCACCAGGAGATAAAAGAGGGAATAAATGAACTAACTCATGATGGGTAGATTCATACCAATCGGTATCTAGCCGCAATAAAGCAATTTTTTGAGGAATAGATTGAGGAATAGTATCTTCAACTTTACCCTTAATAAATCGAATCTTTCCTTTAGGATACCCTATGCTATAAACCGCCTGTTTTACTTCGTCGAGAGAGGAATAACACCATACAGATTCTTGTTCATTCTTACTACTTTTTTTTAACATTTCAAAAGCACTTTTTCCGTAGGCAGAAATATCCTTTTTCGTTGGAGTGCTCATCCCTTCAAAGGTATCGAATAACCATAACTCTCGACTAGTATCTTGCTGTTTTAAGAGTGTCATCGCAATAGCCATCATACTGCCTCCTTTCCATACTCCACACTCGACAATATCTCCTGGGATTCGATTTTTCGCAATATAATTAATGCTTTCGCAAACAGAATGGATTCTTTCAGGAGAAGTCATAGTATAGGATTTCACAGATTTGATCACATGCAGGGTGAAATTATCAAAATCTGGAGGAGGAAATTGAGTAAGCTCGAATCCTAATCTGCGAGTCAGCCATCGAATACTCGATGTTAATTTACTGGGCATACTTTTTATAGCCTCCTTAATGTTTAATCTAAATAGAATTACTTCTTTAAGTATAATACACTTAAAAAGAAACTGGAAAAAATCACCTGTACTCCCAACGCTAGAGCGGTTACGGAAGGAATGACAATCCGCATGGTTACAGCAGGATATAGAGTACCGAATTGCTTCGCTTCCCAAGTTTGAAAAGCATATATCGATCCTCCGATTCCCAACAAGATTAAACTTCCTCCGATGATCAAACCTACCTCCAGATTAAGATAACGGAAAAATCGTCTTAATTTTCGGTCTTCCGGTAATAAACCTTCGCTGATAGCAAAAGCTTTCGTAAAGATGGCAAAACTGACGATTTAAAAGCCAATAATCAAAGCTATAGCTGAATAGAGAAGGGTGTGAACTTTGGGTTGGGTCATAAACAAAATCGTCGCCACAAATCCCAGAAACATTAAAGCCAGTCCGGGGTAGAGAAACAACCGGCGAGGACTATACATTAAGACGAATCGGAGATGTCGCCAGCCATCCTGCTGTACTGCCAAGGCTAAAGCGGGTAAGGAAGCAATGACAATTCCCATGGTCACGGACGTATCTAAGGCTCCATAAAACGGAGTGACGAACCATCTTTAGGGTTTTTGAGCGACAGTAATCAGTTGAAGTCCTCGAGAAGAAACCAGAAAATCATCTACCCTAAATACAAACTGCAAAAATCGAGAGGTAATCTTACTCACAAATGTTACCTTCGTTTTCATTACCTTTTCTGGACCGAGAGCAGAAACCATCTGATAATAGATTAACCCTAAAAAAGTCCCCCATCCATAATTCTTTTTGACAGAAAATCCACTATTAGTTACTAAAGAGGCGAACTCTTTCATTCCAAAACGCCGATAATGACCCGCAACCTCATCCTGTCTAGACCAATAACGCATATTACAAGGTACGGTCAGAAGGGCGATACCTCCTGGTTTTAATAAAGAGAAAATAATGTTGAGAGCTGCTTCAGGTTCGGGAAGATGCTCGATGACTTCGCTACAGATCACTAGATCATAAGAACAGCGAGGCAATCTTTCAGCAACTTCGTACAAATCTCCTACCTGAATGACATTGCGAATTTCCGGATGGGCGGATTTCTTTCCTTCCTCGGAATATTCTATTCCTGACAAGGTAGCTTTTGGATATTTATTTTTAAGTAGGCTTAAAAATGCTCCACGGCCACAACCAAGATCGAGAATACTACAATCTTCCATAGAAGATTTAGGTAGCTCGCGTAGCATTAAACGATAGCGATTATGGTTAAGTGGACCTATATCTTGTACGTTTTGCCATTGCTGCGACCAAAGATGGTCGTACATTTCCATGTCGTAGTCACTGTTATTCATAGTTTAAATGTAAATAGAATTACTTCCGTTTTAGTCCCAAAACACTTAAAAAGAAACTGGAAAAAATCACCTGTACTCCCAACCCTAGAGCGGTTACGGAAGGAATGACAATCCGCATGGTCACGGCTGGATCTAAAGCCCCATAAAGTTGTGCATTCCAAGTATATAAAGCATACACCGAACCGCCTATACCTACTAAAAATAAAATTACGCCAATGATCAATCCCACCTCCAGATTAATATAACGTAAAAATCGTCTTAATTTTCGGTCTTCTGGTAATAAACCTTCGCTGATAGCAAAAGCTTTTGTAAAGATGGCAAAACTGACAATTTGAAAGCCAATAATCAAAGCTGTGGCTGAATAGAGAAGGGTGTGAACTCTGGGTTGAGGAATAAACCAAATCGTCGCCACAAACCCCAGAAACATTAAAGCCAGTCCGGGGTAGAGAAACAACCAGCGAGGACTATACATTAAGAGAAATCG
>JBIPMW010000096.1:0-7083 GCA_044376455.1 Crocinitomicaceae bacterium
ATTATCACCAGTAGGAACACCCCCAAATCAGAAATTACTTTGAGTTCTTCTGTACGGTGTATGTAGTTTAGCACAGATGGCCCCAAAATGATACCGGCAATGATTTCACCAATCATGGCTGGTTGACGCATTCTTTCAAATAATTCTCCAAAGAAACGCGCTAAAACAAGTAGTAAAAGCAAGGCCGCAAAAAACGGTAATTCAAAAGCAGGCAAGTCTATTTTCATGGTTGTTGATTGATGACTGTAAACTTAACGCTGCATATTCATGCCAGAACCTGAGGCAGCACCCGGAGTGAGGGCATTGACATCTAGGTTTTGTTCAGATGGTAAAGCTGGTGTAGTTGCTACCACCGGTGCTTTGATGAGGCCGTGGTGTTCAGCTAAAGCGCCCATGTAGCTTTTTAAGTTACCGAGCATGCTGCCGTAAGGCCCAGCGTTTCCATAACTATCTGACATTTCACCATTTTCAGCTGCTAATTGATCAAGTCCAATATAGATTCCAGGAAGTACTTGCTTATAAATACGTTGCACTGTTTGCTCTAGTGCATTTGTAAACGGTGTTTTTGGTAGTTTTCCGTTTTTATTGAGTGCAGTGGTGCGCATCTTTAAAAGCGCATCAACTACCGCAATGAGGTCTTCGGCGTTATCAGCATCTCCGGCTTTGTCTACAGGAGAATGCTCAAAGTAAGCAATGATACTGTTGTAGTTGTCAAGTAGCTTCAAACCTAATGCCTCAGCTTTTTTCTTATTTCCTAATAAATAATAAAGCTGCACATATTCATGTAATATACCAGCATTCATTGGCCTGATGGTTTGACCCTGATACATGATTTGGTTATGTTCCTTATTGTAGTTTAAAGAATTGAAAATATCAACAGGATTGATATCACCATAGTCCATGACTGTTTCTTCCGGCATGAGCTCCATGGCCCTATCTAGCACTTTTGTCGCCTCTTTTTTGCGACCTAAAGCATAGAGTTGTTCTGCGAGCAACAAGAAGTTGGCACGGTACTGAATGGTGTGTCTGCGTGCATAGTAATCGGTCAAGACACCAGCAGACATGTTGCCATAGATGTAAGTATTGAGCATATTTTTCTCCATGGCGTTGACATCCATGAGCGCTGGCTCTTGCTTGACAGGTGTAAGCGCATAAGCCATCCCGACTTGCTTGATGAAACCGGCGCTCAGTAAAGCAATGGCAAAAGAAGAGCCGCGGTTACTTGAGAAATAAATGCCTCGCTCCCAATTGTTATTGGCCACGACATCCATCATCATGACTTCTTCTCTGGTGAGCGCTTGATCGCGTTCAGGGTCAAATTCAAACTCAATTTCGTTGCTGATATTGCTTGCTTTTACCTTAGGGTCAAGCACACCTGAAGTGATGGCATTCTTGCGGTCTACTTTGAGGGCAAAACGCGTTGACGGGAAGAAACTGAATTTATTTTGTTCGTCAATGATCATGTTGGCGTCATCGCGAACAAAAGCCATTGCGTCGGTAAAGTCTACCGTTGCCCAGATGCGCTCGAACTGATTGAGGAGGTCTTGTAGTTCTTGCCCTGAGTTATTATTAAACTCGACTTGTCCGTTGCGCGCACCTTCGAAAAGTTTGAATACGTTTTGATACTTTTCTATGGTTGCTTTGACCATATCAGAAGAGTCTGTCTTGGTAATCTGCATTTTGAGCGCTTCCATTTCTGGACTTTTGGCCTCTACATTAGCAAAAATACCGAGCGCTTGTTGATCAAAGTAAGCGGCAGCCTGGCGTGCTTCGGCTGGGTTGTGCTCCAAACGCAGGTTGAGTACTTTTCTGATGACTTCCTCTGAAGGATTTTGAGAGAACAATTGCAATAAAGGCATGAAGTAAACCTGGTCTGTGTTTCCGGCATACATCAAAATTTGGTCTTCACGGAATTTGATTGGTAGCGGATCAGACTCATAGGTCTTGAGTTTCATTTGGTTGGTGTACCAGTCTGTACCCATCAAGGAGAGGTTACACACACGGACATCTGTGCGTTCGCCTTCCACCTCTTGTAAATACCATAGTGGGAAGGTATCGTTGTCTCCGTTTGTGAAGAGAATACCGTTTTTACCACAAGAAGCTAAGTAATTGTGCGCTAAATCGCGGGCAGTAGTTTTGCCACTGCGGTCGTGGTCATCCCAACCTTGCGCACCCATAATGACAGGGACAACAAGCCCTAGTGCTGCTGCAAAAGCGGCGCGCGTTTGTGCGGTTGGAACAAATTTCTTGAGCATGTCAAAGACAGCATAGACACCAATGCCAATCCAAAGCGCAAAGAAGTAGAATGAACCAGAGTAAGCGTAGTCACGCTCGCGTGGCTCATAAGGTTTTTGATTGAGGTACACAACGATCGCTAATCCTGTAAATAAGAAGGCAAGGGTCACGATAAAAGCATCTTTTGGCATGCGGCGGTAATGGAATACCAAACCAATGATGGCTAAAATAAGCGGCAAGAAGAAGAACTTGTTGTGCGCTGTATTTTCAGTAGTGTAATACGGTGCGTGTTCTTGACTACCAAGACGCGCTTCGTCGAGGAAGGAAATACCGGAAATCCAGTTACCGTGCATGTTATCGCCGTGACCTTGGATGTCGTTTTGGCGACCTGCAAAGTTCCACATAAAGTAGCGGACGTACATCCAGTTTACTTGATAGCGAAGGAAGTAAGTAAGGTTTTCGCCAAAAGTAGGAAGGCGCTTGCCGTCGCGGCCAATTTCTGTGCTGGCGCCATCATTTTCGTTATAACCAGACCATTTGGCGTAGAGCTGCTTATGCAAGCCCGCTGAGGCGCCTTCACCGTTGTACATACGAGGGAAGAAAGTAGTCTGGGAATAGGTTGGCACTGCTCCTGTGCGGATACTCGCATTACTTTCATAATACTTCTCCTCTATGCTGTAAGCACCTTTGTTGGCTCTGATCCAGGCTTCTGCGTCTGATTCTTTGGTAAATGCCTTGACTTCAACATCGTTTTCAAGTACCACAAATCTGCGGATGTAATATGCAGAAAGGTCCTTCCATGCTGAACGATCCAAGATTTTTGGACCTTCTTCTGTCATTTCTTCACCATTGCGGAATGAATTCCAGTGTGGCCCGAATAAGATTGGTGCTGAACCATACTGCTCACGCTTGAGATAGGAGTGAAGCGTAACTAAGTTTTCAGGGTCGTTTTCGTCTAGTGGTGTATTGGCGTTAGAACGAATGACAATCACCGCAAAAGAGCCATAGCCAATCAAGAGCATCACTAGGCCCATCGCTGCATTATAAAGTACGGTTTTGCTTGTTTTGTAAGCGTAGCGAACGACATAAAGGCAAGCCGCAATCAATAATACAAAGAAGAAAATAGTACCGCTGTAAAAAGGCAAACCAAGGCTATTGACAAAGGCAACTTCAAAATTAGAAGCCATTGCAATACTTCCAGGAATGACCCCTTCTTGAATAAAGCCAAGCGTAATGATAGAGAGCCCCCCCGTAATGAGTAATCCTTTCACTGAAACTTCTTCGCGTGTGCGGAAGTAAAGCATGTAGCCAATTGCCGGCACCACAAGAATACCGAGTAAGTGGACACCGATAGCTAGGCCCAATAGGAAAAAGATCAAGAGTAACCAGCGGTTCGGACGCAATTCTGTAAGACGCCCACCATGCTGTGCTTCCTCCATTTCTTCGTCCCATTTCAATATGGCCCAAAAGATAACGGCCGTAAAGAGCGAGGCCATCGCATAAACCTCTCCTTCCACGGCTGAAAACCAAAACGAATCAGAAAAAGTATAGGCCAAAGCACCAATGCTGGCAGCAGAAAAAATAGCAAATTGATTGCCACCAGTAAGGGTTTCTCCTTGTTTGAGTACAATTTTTTTAATGAGTAGCGTGAGTGACCAAAACATGAAAAGGATGGTCAGGGAGCTAGAAATAGCAGAAAGTGCATTGATGTAAACCGCTACGTTTTCAGGAGCAGCGAAGAATGAAAACAAGCGACCGAGCACCATGAAAAGCGGCGCACCCGGTGGGTGACCAACCTCTAGTTTGTAGGCAGCAGTGATGTATTCACCACAGTCCCAGAGACTTGCCGTTGGTTCGATAGTCATGAGGTAAACCGCCGAGGCAATTGCAAAAATAAACCAGCCAAGGTAATTGTTCCATTTTGAGTAAGTCATGAGCTCAGTTTGAAATGTTTAAGTATTGCGAATTTAAGAATAATCGGATGAAAAACGCGTGACGAAAAAATGAACAATTTAATCCAACTCTTTTTGCGGAAATAAAAAAACTTCTTAAATTTGCACACGCGTTAAAAAAAAACGAAGTTTATTGGCCCATGGTGTAACTGGCAACACGTCTGATTTTGGTTCAGAAGAGTCTAGGTTCGAGCCCTAGTGGGCCAACAAAAAAAGCCTCCACAATGTGGGGGCTTTTTTTATCTTTGCCCAAAGTTTGCGCATGATAGATCAACGTACAGAACTAGACAGTCTCGGTGAATTCGGCCTCATTGATGAACTCACCAAAGATTTTAACAATTTTAACCCCGAAACCCTACTCGGTGTCGGTGACGACGCTGCAGTGATAGATATCGGCAATGACCTGCGACAAGTGGTAAGTACTGATTTGTTAGTGGAAGGTGTGCATTTCGACCTCACTTATATGCCCTTAAAACATTTAGGTTATAAAGCTGTGGCGGTGAATATCTCTGATATTTGTGCCATGAATGCCATACCAAAGCAAATTACTGTAGCGCTTGCTGTCTCCAATCGATTTTCTGTTGAGGCGCTTAAAGAACTATACGCAGGAATTCATGCGGCTTGCGCTGACTACAATGTCGATTTAGTAGGTGGAGATACCACTTCTTCACAAAGTGGCTTGTTTATTTCAGTAACGGCCATTGGCACAGCCCACAAAGATGAAGTCTGTTTGCGTTCAGGTGCAGAAGAGTTTGATTTATTGGTGGTTTCCGGAGATTTAGGTGGCGCCTACATGGGCCTACAAGTTTTAGAAAGGGAAAAAGAGGTTTTTAAAGCGAATCCGAACATTCAGCCTGATCTTGACGGCCATGACTATATTTTACAGCGTCAACTCAAACCGCAAGCCAGACTTGACGTGGTAAAATACCTCAAAGAACTCAACGTGAAACCAAGTTCCATGATTGATATTTCAGATGGTTTGGCCAGTGAAGTTTTGCATTTGTGCAAGTCGAGTAAGGTCGGTTGCCATGTTTATGATGAAAAGTTACCTATTGATGCCAAAACATCGATGGTTGCCATTGACTTTAATCTAGATCCAAGTATGTGTGCCTTGAATGGCGGCGAAGATTACGAATTGCTCTTTACGATCAAGCAAAAAGATTATGAAGTCATTGAATCGAATCCGAATTTTACGATCATTGGGCACATGACCAACGCGGCAGACGGAACGTATTACATAGACAAGTCTGGTTCAGCAATTACGCTCAAAGCGCAGGGTTGGAAACAATTTTAATCTATTCTAGGCAGATTGATTTGCTCCTTATGGACAATCGTTAGCGGATACTTTCCTCTGATTCTATTGACGAGCGCCTCGGCCTCTGCTTGTGTTCGAAAATCGCCGACCATCAAGTTAAAGTTGGGCGCCTCAAAACGCACATAAGTATCAATCTTTGGAAATTCCTGGACAAATGTTGCGCGCGTTTGATCAATGAGATTTTTATCTGAATCAAAGCAGAGCTGAACGCGGTATCCGGGCATCTGTTTGCTGCTCTTTGCTGCAACTTTTTCATCCACACGCGGATCTACTATAATTTGTATTTGTGCCCGAAGTTGTTGAGCGCCAACTAAAAACAAGGAAACGATAAGCCATTTTTTCATAAGGCAAAATAAGCAAGAAATCTTCGCTTTACAAAAAGCTTATTTAGATTCATTTTAAATTAACAAAAGACCGATATTTTTTGTCATGAAAATGTCACAGAATACCTTGATTGCCTTAATTTTGCTCCCGATAAAATGCGGCTTGTCCGCACCTATTTTAAGAGTGAATTAGTAATTTTTTACATGGAAATATCTAACATTCAGACGCTTAAGCGATTTAAATCAATAGCTTTTGCTGCGCTAACGCTCAGTTTTGTAGCGTTTTCAAACTTGGTTTCTGCCCAAGGTGAAGGCCTTTTTAAGGCAAAATGTGCCACTTGTCACATGACCCACAAAAATTCTACCGGACCAAAATTAGCCGGCGTTCGCGCCAAATGGGCTGCTGGTGGTGCCAAAGAAGGTAGCATTTACCAATGGGTAAATAATTGGCAAACGGCTGTTGCCAACGACCCTTACGCAGCTGAGGTATCTAAATGGTCTCCAACAGCCATGTCTGCTTTCCCAGATTTAAAGAAAGAAGACATCGATGCAATCATGGATTGGGTAGATGCCCAACCAGACCCAGCAACGGCCGGCGCAACAGCTGGAGGTGCCGCTGGTGCTGATGCAGCTGCTACAACTGCTGCGCCACTCGAAGAAGAAAATAATTCTTGGATCTGGATCATCATGGGTGTCATTTTTGTCGTGATCATCATGGCAGTAGGCGGTGTACGTCGTCAACTTAAAATCGCTACTTCTGAAAACGAAGAAGAAGCTGAAAAAATGACTTACGGCGAAGAACTCCGTGCCTTGGCTTGGAAATACCGTTTGCAAGTTGGTTTGGTTTCTTTGGTAGTGGTAATTTCTATTGTTGTAGCGCTTTTCCAATCACTTTATTCAATCAATATCATGGAAGGTTATCAACCTTCACAACCTATAGCTTTCCCGCACGCAGCGCATGCTGGTATCAACGGCATTGACTGTAAATATTGTCACAACACTGTTACCAAGTCTAAATCTGCGTCCATCCCTTCCGTTAACGTTTGTATGAACTGTCACAAACAAATTGACGGAGAGGGCAAGCCTTTCGCTGGTGAAATCAAAAAGATTTATGCGGCCGCAGGTTGGGACAAAGCAGGCATGAAATATACCGGCAAAACCAAGCCAATTGTTTGGAACAAAGTACACGTTCTTCCTGAGCACGTTTACTTTAACCACTCACAGCACGTTGTTGTAGGAGGCCTTGACTGTAAACAAT
>JBIPMW010000097.1:0-7051 GCA_044376455.1 Crocinitomicaceae bacterium
CAC
The DNA here is from genome assembly GCA_044376455.1 of Crocinitomicaceae bacterium. Classification (GTDB taxonomy): domain Bacteria; phylum Bacteroidota; class Bacteroidia; order Flavobacteriales_D; family Crocinitomicaceae; genus UBA952. The sequence goes on from JBIPMW010000097.1 coordinate 4, forward strand.
AGTTCAAAAATAGAAACAATTGCAGATTAAGCGGCACTTCTTATCTTTGCTTCATGCTAGATGAGTTTATACAAAATGCCCTCAAAGAAGATATCGGATCTGGAGACCATTCTTCCATGGCTTGCGTGCCAGACGACGCACAATCAGAAGCTTTTTTACTCATCAAAGAAGAAGGCATATTGGCTGGGGTTGAGGTCGCAAAGCGAATCTGTCAGCTTTACGATGCTCAACTTCAATTTATCCAAAAGTTAACGGATGGCACACCGGTCAAGTTTGGCGACATCGCTTTTGTTTTAGTGGGGTCCTCTCGCTCCATATTAGCAGTAGAAAGATTGCTGCTCAATTGTATGCAGCACATGAGTGGAGTTGCTACGCAGACGGCACAATACGTCAAGTTGATCGCCGGGACCAATTGTACTTTACTCGATACGCGTAAGACTACGCCCGGAATGCGTATGTTAGATAAATATGCTGTGAAAATAGGAGGAGGAGCCAATCATAGAATTGGGCTTTATGACATGATCATGCTCAAAGACAATCATATCGATTATGCCGGCGGACTCTCAGCAGCCTTGCAGCGCACTAAATCGTACCTTACTGCAAATAATCTTGATCTTAAAGTTGAAGTTGAAGTTCGTTCAGAGGAGGAACTAAAAGAATTACTTTCATTGCCTCAAGACTATCACCGGATAATGCTTGATAATTTCACCCCTTTAGATTTAAAAAAAGCGCTTCAACTCATACCTGAAGGGATTGAAACAGAAGCATCTGGTGGAATCACAGCTTCAACTATAAGAAGTTATGCCGAAACAGGTGTGCAATATATATCTGTTGGTGCTTTGACACATTCCGTAAAGGCCCTAGACATGAGCCTGAAAGCTAGTCTTTAAATTGAGCGACCGTAAATAAATAATTTTCAGACTTGATACAATAAACCGCTATTGTTCTTTCCAGGTTTTTCTTGGTTTTGATAGCTGCCGTTAATTGGAGAAAATTATTTCCTTCAAGCGTAATTTTCTCGATAAATATTTCTTCTTTGAAAGATAATCCTTTTACCTGGCCTACTTTATAGATGGCTTCCTTTGCACACCAAATAAAGGTGTACCACTCGGTCAGATTGAAATAACCGAGCTTATATAAATTCTTTTCATGATCAGTCGCAAATTTATCAATGACCTTATGTATCCTTTCATGTGCTATTTCCACATCAATACCAATCTCAAATGGAGCTACGGCAATAGCGACGAGATCTTTTGTATGTGTAATTGAAATGGAAGTTTGACCTAAACTGGTTAAATATGGTTTGCCCACTTCATTATACCCAATTGAAGAATTGATTAGCAGCTGATTACGTAATTTTCTTGCACCTAAAAATTCATTTTTTCGCTTGTCGTTTTGCAGGCTTTGCAGTTGAATTTCTTCTTCTGGAAATAGCAAAATTTCTTCAGTAGAAAGGGCTTTCAGCCCTGTACTAAGTACCTGAATTGCGTGTTTAGTATTGAGTGTTTCAAAATTCATAAACCGGTAAAGGGATGCTTATGGCGTATTCCCTTACAAACTTAGAATAGAATTTTGATGAATTTTATGTTAAGAGGATGGATTTTTCTATATTTACATTCTTTAAAAAACGAGATATAGTAAAATTTATACGCATTCTTATGGTGGGTAGACTGAAATTATTGCTCTTAAGTGTTTTGTTTGTAAGCACTTATGCATTTTCACAATCCGGTCTCGGTACCCTTCGTGGTACGGTTACTGATGAAGCTACAAAAGCTCCTCTTGAATTCTGCAAGGTCTTGCTGAAACAAGCCGGTGCTGTTCGTGGTAGTTCATTAACAGATGAAAAAGGTAAATTCCAGATCAACGGTATTCAGCCTGGTTCATACGATGTCGAAGTTCGAAATGCTGAAGGGGGGTACCAACCGCTACTTCAAACAGGTGTTGCTATTTCGCCTGACCGCATTACCTTCCTTGACAACCTTACCTTGAGTAGTAAAACTCAAGATACAAAGGAAATCAAAGTTGTTCGCTACAAAGTTCCACTCATCGATAAGGACGGTGGTGCTTCTGGTGCAACCGTTACCCGTGAAGATATCGCTCGTCTACCTGCTCGTTCTGCTTCTGCAGTTGCTGGTACAGTTGGTGGTGTAAACGTAAGTGAGGGCTCTGGGGCTATCTCAGTTCGTGGTACGCGTTCAGATGCAACTTACTTTTATATAGATGGTATCAAAGTTCGTGGTTCATCTAACTTACCAAAATCAGCACTTGAAGAAGTTTCCGTTATTACAGGTGGTGTACCTGCCAACTATGGTGACGTAACTGGTGGTATCATTTCCATTACTACTCGTGGGCCATCTTCGGTTTATTTCGGAAGTATTGAAGCTGTAACATCAGGCCTCTACTTAAATGGTGCAGATCCGAACGGATACGATGGTAAAGTAATAGGTTTGGATAAATTCGGTTACAACCTTGTTGAAGGAATGTTATCTGGGCCATTATTAATGCAACGTGACTCATTGGGGCGTAAAACACGTCCGCTTCTTGGTTTCTTGGTTTCTGCAAACTACACTGATCAATTAGATCCGCGTCCACTAGCTGGCGGTTCATATCGCATTAAAAAAGATGTGCGTGAAGAATTGCTTGCCAATCCGCTCAGACCAACTTCTACAGGTTTCGGCACTTTCCACAATGCTTTGTTCTTACGTGCCGATGATTTTGAAAAAACAGATTGGCGCATGAACGCACGCAACTCTGTTTTCTCAGCTTCAGGTAAAATTGATGTAAATACAGGGCCAACAGTTAACTTGCAGTTCGGTGGTTCCCTCAACTATTCTCAAGGTACTTCCTATAACTATAGTGGTTCACTTTTAAACTTCACCAACTACGGAGTAGGTAAGAGCCTTGACTACCGTGTTTATGGTCGTTTGACACAACGTTTCAACAATGACCGCGAAGGTTCTAGTTCAAAAATCAAGTCCGCACTTTATAGTTTAATGGTTGACTACTCAAAGTCATTTGATGAATCTTATGACCCGAACCACAAATACAACTTATTTAATTATGGCCACGTAGGTAAATTTGAAACAACTCGTGTACCATCTTATGAGTTTGATCCAAGTACGCAAATGTACATTCACAATGGTTTCCGTGATGTTGAAGTAGCATTTACGCCATCTGAAACAAATTCAGCACTTGCTTCCATTACCACACAATACTTTAACATTTACGAAGGCAACCCAATCGGTCGTTACGAAAACCTTTTCCAAATCCAACAAGGAAATGCCCTCAGAAATGGTGACCTTCCAGGAAGTGTTTATAGCATCTGGTCAAATATAGGTTCGCCATCAAACGGTTTCGGAAAAACCGAAAACGATCAATTCCGTGTCACTGGTGCAGGTTCTGTTGTACTAGGTGACCACTCTATCTCACTTGGTTTCGAATATGAGCAACGTGTTGACCGCGGCTGGACATCTGGAGACAATGGTCCGGTAGGTATCTGGGGAATCGCCCGACAATTGGCTAATTTCCATATCAGAGAACTTGACCTCAATTCAGGTGTTGTCACAGATTCTGGCTCATTTAAAGCAATTACCTACAACCGCTTAAATGCAGGTGATGCATTTCAAACTGGTACAGGAGAATATGGTGGTCAAATCAATAACGATCAGCAATCATTCTTTGATTACAACCTTCGCCAAAAATTAGAGTATAACCCAGCTGGTACAGATTTCGTAGATATCGACCAATACGACCCTAACCTTTTCCAATTCGACATGTTCTCACCTGACGAATTATTAAATAGCGGTCAGTCATACGTATCTTATTGGGGCTTTGACCACACAGGCAAAAAGGTTCGTGGTAACACAGACATCAATAAATACTTTAACGAATTTGACGAAAACGGCAACTACAAGCGTTTTGTCGGTGCCTTCCAACCTATCTATATGGCTGGTTATATCATGGACAAATTTGCCTTCAAAGATATTGTCTTTAACGTGGGTGTCCGCGTAGACGTCTTTGACGCCAACCAACCGGTACTCAAAGATCCGTATTTATTCTATACAGCCAAAACAGTAAAAGAAGCACGTGCTTTAGCAACAACTGACCCTAATCAATATGGATGGGTTGATCTTCCTACTGGGATGGGTGATGACTACGTGGTTTACGTAAATGACGTCAATAACCCTTCTGGTATTAATGGTTTCAGAAATGGAGCACAATGGTACGATGCCACAGGAACACCTATTGAAGATCCATCAAAAATCCGTGGAGCAGCGGGTATTGCACCTTGGTTACAAGACCCTTCATTAGAGACTCCAACTGCTGATGCATTTGAAGACTACAAAGCTCAAGTAAACGTGATGCCACGTATCGCCTTCTCATTTCCAATTTCAGAAGAGGCGTCATTCTTTGCGCATTACGACATCCTTACGAAAAGACCAACCTCAGGTTTCCGTTTCAACCCTTACGAATATCAATTTATTCAGTCTCGTAATGCGGTCATTAACAACGCAAACCTCAGACCGGAGAAAACCGTTGACTACGAACTTGGCTTCCAACAAGTAGTTACAAGAACATCTTCTATAAAAATCTCTGCGTTCTACCGTGAACAACGCGACAACGTACAGTTGATCAACGTATTCGAAGCCTACCCAGTTACCTACAAAACTTTCGGTAACCGTGACTTCGGTACAGTAAAAGGTTTAACAATCGCTTATGACATGCGTCAGACCGGAAACATCCGCATGACTGCCAACTATACCTTGCAGTTTGCCGATGGTACAGGTTCAGATGCAACTTCAATGTCAGCCCTAGTCAATGCAGGTCTACCAAACCTACGCGTGATCTTCCCATACAGCTATGACCAACGCCATGCTTTCAACGTAACGTTTGATTATCGCTATGGTGAAGGACAGGATTACAATGGCCCTATGATTGGTAAAACACGTATTTTAGAGAATACAGGTTTGAACTTAATCGCTAATATCAACTCAGGTTCACCTTACTCTTCACAAACTTTCATCACTGACGAAGGTATCGGTAACCTCAATGCGGGTATCAACGGAACATTAAACGGTTCACGTTTGCCTTGGCAGTACCGCTTAGATATTCAAGCTGACAAAACGTTCTCACTTGAATATGGTAACAAAGAGAACAAGAAAAAAGCTGCATTCTTACAAGTTTATGTGCGTGCAACAAACTTGTTCAATCAATTCAATGTCTTGAATGTTTACAGAGCCACAGGTAACTGGGATGACGACGGATATTTGGCTGCTGCGTCTAGTCAAACATCTATCCAAAACCAAATAGATGAACAATCTTTCCGTGACTACTACTCCATGAAGATTCAAAATCCGTTTAACATCAGTATACCACGAACTATTCGTTTAGGTGTAAAGTTTGATTTTTAAGAAAGCATTAACGAAGTACTATGAAAAAGCAATTCATTGCCGCGTTTTTAGGTCTAACTGTAGCATGTACGCAAGCACTTGCATACTTGGGCCCCAATGACAAAGACTACAAACCAACAGTTAAGCCTAAGGCAAACTGTAGCCCGGCTACAGCAAGGCTTACCATGAAATTCAATGACGTCTCTGCACTCATCGAACAAGGTGGTAGTATGTTCCAGAACCGTGCTGCAAGTGTTGCAGCTTATGAGGTTCCGAAAGGAAGTAATCGTTTCGCAATCTTTGCGGGTGCACTCTGGATGGGAGGTACTGACGTAAATGGTCAGTTGAAATTAGCTGCATTGCGTTACCGCTCAGGAAATGACTTCTGGCCTGGCCCATTAACTGTAACCCCTGGAACAGGAAACTTCAACCCGATTAATCCTGTCGGTGACGACGCCGTCAGAGATTTCGGAGAGGCAAACATTGATCCAGATCAGTGTATTGCATATGACAAGTTTTATACTATTCGCAAAGCTGAAGTAATTAAATTCAATCTTTGGTGGGAATGTAATGCTGGTGTTACAACTGAAGGTTGTGACGAAATCACGGCGCCAAGCAACGACGAATTGAATCGTATTTATGGTTGGCCTGCACACGGTGACGTTTCAAGAGGGCAAGACTACTTCTTAGCTCCTTTCTATGACCGTGACCAAGATGGTAACTACAACCCAGACAGCGGTGATCACCCATGGTATGACGACATCTTAGGTCGTGATGACATCGAGTGTGGCATTGACCGTCGTATTTCACTCTACGGTGATGAAACACATTGGTGGGTATTCAACGACAAAGGTAATATCCACACTGAAACCAATGGTGACCCAATTGGTATGGAGATTCGTGCGCAGGCCTTCTCATTTGCTACAAACGACGAAGTGAACCGCATGACTTTCTATAACTATGAATTGATCAACCGCGGTACGCAGACACTTTACAACACCTATTTCTCCCAATACCTAGATGCTGACGTCGGAAACTATGCCGATGACTACACGGGTTGTGACGTCTCAAGAGGTTTAGGTTACATGTATAATGGTGACCTCATCGATGAGTCTGATGGTGGTAAACTTGGTTATGGTGAGAATCCGCCGGCAATTGGTTGTGACTTCTTTGAAGGTCCTTACCAAGATGCAGATGGTATTGACAACCCTGGTCCTTTTTACGATGAAGCAACACAAACGGAAGTTGTCCCAACAGTAGTTGATGCACTTGCCAACAACGGTATTGTATACAAAGGCATCGGTATTGGTTACTCTGATGGCATCATCGACAACGAGCGTTTCGGTATGCGTCGATTTACTTACTATACGTCAACTTCTGCTTACCCGTACAATGACCCAGGGCCAGCAGCTGAGTACTATAACTTTATGGAAGGTCAGTGGGCCAATGGTTCTGAAATGTATTACGGAGGTTTAGGTTATACTGGTTCAAATGGTGTGACAACGACTTTATCAGATTATATGTTCCCAGGAACGTCAGATCCATTACATTGGTCAACTCAAGGTGAGGATATGTCAGGTGTATTCCCGAATGGATGGGATGAATCAACTGATAATAACCCGTCCGGTGACCGTCGTTTTGTACAGTCTGCAGGTCCG
>JBIPMW010000098.1:0-6994 GCA_044376455.1 Crocinitomicaceae bacterium
GCCCAACGGCTGTTGAACCAACAGACCCGCGTTCTTATTATTCTGTCTCCAGACGTTTGGCTACTGAGATTCCAAACTCATGGTATGTTAATCAATATGACAACTTATCCAATCGCCAAGCACATTACGAACAAACTGGTCCTGAAATCTGGGAACAAACAGACGGAAAAATCACGCATTTTGTAGTAGGTGTTGGTACAGGTGGGACTATCTCAGGCGTGGCTAAATACCTCAAAGAAAAAAATCCAAACATTAAAATCTGGGGAATAGACACCTATGGCTCTGTTTTTAAGAAATACAAGGAAACTGGCATTTTTGACGAAAATGAAATTTATCCTTACATAACTGAAGGTATTGGCGAAGACATTTTGCCAGCGAATGTTGACTTTTCCTTGATCGATCATTTTGAAAAAGTTACGGACAAGGATGCCGCAGTTTATACCCGGAAATTGGCGCGTGAAGAAGGGATTTTTGTCGGGAACTCGGCTGGTTCAGCAATCAAAGGTGTTTTGCAAATGAAAGCGCACCTCACCAAAGACGATTTTGTGGTAATTTTATTTCATGACCACGGCAGCCGTTATGTCGGAAAGATTTTCAACGATGACTGGATGCGTGAGCGCGGATTCCTGGAGGAAGAAGTGGTTACCGCCGCAGATCTTGTTGCCAAGCATGCCGACAAACCTTTAGTATCCTTGTATGCCGAAGAATTGGTTTCACATGCCGTAGCCAAGATGCGCAATTTTAGCATTTCTCAAATCCCGGTAATGAAAGACGGTAAATTTGTAGGTTCAATAGATGACAGTCATGTTTATCAATTGTTAGTCGACAATCCAGCACTGCGCGACGCACCTATTTCTTCTATTATGGGGCCTGCATTTCCGGTAGTAAAATCTAGTACGCCAGTTGAGGAATTGTGTAAGTTGATCAATAAAAATACGCCTGCGGTCTTGGTAGAATTGGCAGACGGCAAGCATCATATTGTTTCGCGCTACGACGTTATTTCAGCCCTTTCTTAAAATAGTTTGAACGATGCGCATTGTATCTTTAGTTCCTTCGCTGACCGAATATCTTTGGGCACTAGGGTTAGATACAGAGGTAGTGGGCATCACCAAATTTTGTGTACATCCGCAGGCTTGGAAATACTCCAAAGTAAAGGTTGGCGGTACTAAAAAAGTAAATTTTGAGGCCATTCAGCATTTGGTACCAGACCTCATTATCGCCAATCGGGAAGAAAATACAAAAGACGACATCGCTTTTTTAGCACAACGGTATGAGGTGTTATTGACGGATATCAATTCTTTAGAGCAAGCATTTGCCTATTTGTCAATAATCGGGGAACGTGTAGGTAAAAAGATAGAAGCAGCGCAGCTTTTGCTTCAGATTCAAGCACAATTTCAAAATGCAACGCAAATTGGTCACGGCGCGACTTTTCTTTATTTGATCTGGAAAGATCCTTATTTTGTGGTTGGTCCCAATACTTATATCGATGCCTTTTTAAGCCAATTTGGTTTTGTCAATGCTTGTGTCATAGAGCGTTATCCCGATTTAGCCGAAGTTTTGGAAAAAGATATGCTGCGACCAGCAGATCCAAAATATATTTTTCTGAGCTCAGAACCATTTCCATTTGAAGAGAAGCACTTTACCGAAGTACAAGCACTTTTCCCGAACTCAAAAATTGAACTCATCGATGGTGAAATGTGCTCTTGGTATGGTGCTCGGATGTTGCAAGCAGCTTCCTATATTCAAGAGAAATTTAAAAATCAAAAAGGGTAGGAGCGTCAGTACTTGGCTTGGGTTTGGCCACACTCTTGGGTTTGCTTGGAATCGCGATATTTTCTTGAATGGAAGGTAAGCTTGATTCTATCGGTTCAGGAGTTACATCTTCCAAATTCAATGAGAGCAAGCGCTTTTTGATGTCTTCTAATTTGGAAATCAGGGCTGCTGCGTCTAGTGCTGAAGTATTTTTTGGGAGTGCTGTGTTTTCAACCAAAGGTGCATCCATCTCTTCATTTGGCATTGCTAAATTTGGTTCGACTTTAGATTTCAAAGCCTTCTTAGCGCCTTCAAGTGTGTAGCCTTCGACCTTTACAAAATGATAGATGCGCTGAATTTTTTCGATTTCTTTGGCTGTGTATAGTCGGTTGCCTTTTTTATTCTTTTTTGAAACCGAAAGATTAAATTCTTTCTCCCAAAATCTTAGCAATGAAGCATTTACTTGTAAGAGCTCAGCAACTTCTCCGATGCTGTAGTATAATTTGCTAAGTGTTTGATTTTCAATAGTGGGCATCTGTTTACTTGAATGAACATTCGAAAATAATTATTATTTTTGCAATAGACGTCAGAAAATGAAATTTCTCCGCATCTTTTTTCTGCTCTTGTGTCTTCAGCTCTCGAATCACGCAAAAGCGCAAACGCCAACTCCAAAAAATGATCCGCAGGTTGATGCCATAATCAACTATGCTAAAAGTTTTTTAGGGGTGCCGTATCGCTATGGAGGAACTACTCCTTCGGGTTTTGATTGTTCGGGCTTCATTAATTACATCTTCGGAAACTTTGGCTTCGATCTCGTACGCACCAGTTACGGGCTTGCAGAGTTGGGCACTACCGTCAAGTTATCTGAAATTCAGCCTGGTGACTTAATGTTTTTCAAAGGAAGCAATGTCAATTCTACGACGGTGGGCCACGTAGCGCTTGTTGTGGAGGTAACGCCAGATGCCATTAAATTTATTCATTCGGCCAATACAGGTGTTCGGATTGATAACTTCAAAACCTCACAGTATTACATTCAGCGTTATATCAAAACCAAACGACTAGATTACGGCGTACAATAATTTGTACTTTTGACTATGGAACAAGCCCAACTCAATGAACGTCGTCAATGGCTTTTTATCGCACTTGCTGGTCTGTTTGTGACCAACGCCGTGACGGCTGAATTAATCAGTAACAAGCTCATTCAAATTCCGTTATCGTGGCAAGTTTTTGGTAAACAATTCGGCCCGTTCATCACCATAATTGGCATCTTGCCATGGCCTGTAGTCTTTATTCTTACAGACTTAATGAATGAATTTTATGGCCAGAAAGCGGTAAGGCGGCTCTCATGGATTACTGCAACGCTCATCGCTTATTGCTTTATCATTGTCGGTATTTCCATGGCTATACCCGCACACGAAATCAAGGGTTCTAAATTAGCTACCAACGAGGCTTTTAACTTGGTTTTTGGACAAGCACAGGCTGTCATTGTTGGGAGCATAGCCGCCTTTTTAGTTTCACAATTACTGGATGCATTTTTATTTGAGAAAATCAAGCAGCGCACGGGTAATCGCTTAATTTGGCTGCGCAGTACAGGCAGTACCATGATTTCACAACTTATCGATTCCTATATTGTCTTATACATCGGCTTTGTTTTACCCGGCGCCATGTCCTTGAGCACCTATTTGGAGGTTGCACCGACGAATTATTTATTGAAAATGCTGATCGCCGTTTTACTTACCCCGTTTATATATTTGGGGCATTATTTGGTGCGGCGTTACCTGAATCAACAGGTCTGAGCCTTCTTTTGAGTTTCAGCTGGAAAATCAGCGCAACTACTGCGGCAAGCGCAAATCCAGCAGCAATATCAAAAAGCAACTGTGCACTTGTCAGCGTATTTTTATAAAAAACGAAAGTCAAGCCCGAGCCAAACAGAATTCCTCCTTCAAGAGCAATGAACATCGTACCAGAACCTGTACCGCGCCTTTCTGGTAAGCTCAAATCAGCAGTCCAAGCAAATAAGGTAGGGCTTGAAATCCCTGTTGCTAAGCCAAATACGGCAGCCGCAAGTGTATAGCTGAATTGTGTTTGTGCATTGGCTAAAAGTAACATGCTGGCAATTAAAAACAAGCAGCCTATCAATAGCGTTTGTTCGCGTCCAATGCGATCTGACAACGACGAGAAAAACAGGCGCATGACAATCGTCGTGAGCACATAAATCCCAAAAAAGTAACCTTTGTTGCCAATCTGAAGGAAGTCAGAAACATCTGGTGTTAGCACGAAGATCATCCCCGAACTAATTGCCGTCAAAAACATGATAAGTGCGGCAGGTTTTACAGGCTTTTCGATGATATCTTCTGTTTTTAATTTGAGAATAGACCAACTGAATGCCTGTTTATTTAAAAGGGTTTCCTTGATGAGTGCGCTAAAAATGATTGCAATAAATCCAAAACCTGCCGCACATAAAAACAAGACATCGTAATTGCTGTGACTGAAAACAAATGAACCCAATGCTTGCCCAATACCGATGCCAAGTGAAATGAACGTACCCCAAATGCCCATTGCTGCTCCTCTGCGTTTTTCTGGTAACAGATCGGTAAGTAACGCCGTGGCGCTTGTGGGGCTAAAGCCTGCGCTGAGGCCATGGATGAAACGAAGTGCAAAAAGTAGTCCGATACTTCTTGTGAAAGGGTAGGCCAAGCTCACTACAATTGTAATGAGCAAGCCAATATTCATCGTTTTTTTGCGCCCCATGACATCCGCTAATTTCCCTGCATAGGGTCTGGAAAGCCCCGCAGCAATTGAAAATAAGAAGATGATGCTTCCTTTATAGGCCGCTCCACCAAGCGCACTTATAAATTGGTTCATTTCTGGCAGTATCAAATTGAAACTGAGCATAAAGCAGAACATGCTGGCGCTCAGTAACCAGAAATCTTTGGGGTAGGATTTTATCACGCTGCAAAATTAGTCGGAATAAACTATTATGTACGTTCTTTGTTATCTATTCATGAAATACTTAGTTTATTTGCTCATGTTTTTAAATCTTAACGCTTGCGGACAAGAACCTAACCATGAAGGTTCAGAAAAGAACACCAATTCTTTCAATGGAAGAGCACTGCCTGAAAACGTATGTTACGTGGTTAATGGTGGTACAGAGCGTCCTTTCACTGGTAAATATTGGGACCACCACGAAGCAGGTACTTACATTTGTGTAGCTTGTGATGCGCCATTGTTTGAAAGCACCACTAAATACGATTCGGGTTCTGGTTGGCCAAGTTTTTATGATGTGCTCACCAACGGGAATGTGAGTAAGCACCTAGACCGCTCGCACGGGATGGTTCGGACTGAAATCAAGTGTGCCAATTGTCAGGCGCATTTGGGGCACGTTTTCGAAGACGGACCAAAGCCTACAGGCTTGCGTTATTGCGTCAACTCAGCGGCATTAAATTTCGAAGCAAAATCTGATAAAAGTACAAACGAACAACCGCAAAATAAAATGAAAGAATCAACAGAAATTGCCACCTTCGGTGCGGGATGCTTCTGGTGCATAGAAGCTTGTTTCAAAGACATGAAAGGCGTTATATCCGTCGTGCCAGGCTATGCGGGAGGGCAAAAACAAAACCCGACTTACCAAGAAGTATGTACAGGTAAAACAGGGCACGCAGAAGTAGCACAAGTTGTTTTTGACCCAAGTGTGGTCTCTTATGGAGAATTACTGGAGGTTTTTTGGTTTGTTCATGACCCAACGCAACTCAACAAACAAGGCAATGATATTGGTACGCAATATCGTTCGGTTATTTTCTATCATAACGATGCGCAAAAAGCCCTTGCCATCAAATACCTTCAAAGATTAGAAGCTGAAAAAGTTTGGGACAAACCTATTGTCACACAAATTGTAGTCATCAATAACTATTTTGAAGCAGAAGACTACCATCACAACTATTTTGAAAATAATCCGGGCAATCCCTACTGTCAGGCAGTGGTGCGTCCTAAAGTTGAAAAATTCAGAAAAGTTTTTGCGACTAGATTGAAAGGATAGACTTCTGTTTAGTCTTGTTCTGGGGCAAGCCTTAATACGATGCCGTCAATACTGTCATCCAGTTGAATCTGGCAGCCCAAACGGCTATTTGACTTCACAAAAAACGCTTGATCAAGCATATCTAGTTCTGCATCGCTTTGTTCTGGTAGCTCAGTGTCAGACTCCAAATAACATTGACACGTTGCGCACATGGCCATTCCGCCGCATTCGCCTTTTACAGGGAGTTCATAGGCCTTACATAATTCCATGATATTCATATTCATATCAGTTGGGCCTTCTAATTGATGTGCTTGTCCTTCGCGGTCAATGATTGTGACTTTTATATCTGCCATGTCAGTTGTATATTCTTAGTAAATTATTACCGTTAAATTGGGTCGCGTACTGCCTCAGACCATAAATGCTGTTGCTTACAGGTGAACCATCGTACAACGAGAAAACGGCGTTGTTGCAAGTATCTTTTAATTGTAGAAAATTCTGAGCATCCGGAAATAGTGGTAAGGAGCAAGTGCCATTGACATCGGCTGGTGAATGTCGGTCAAAAGCAACGAAATCATCGATGCCCCGGCGGTAAACAATGATTCCTCGGGAACCGCCATTCAAGTAGGTCCAGCCACCAACACCTTGCAGGTCGCTATAGCTTGGCAATTGGATATCAATTGTAACATCCACAGGCACAAAAGGCACCGGATGTTGATTTTGTTGCTTGCAATTTGCAGCAACAAGTAAGCAGCCAAAAAGTAAAAAAAACAGAGCTTTCACGATGTAAAATTAGCAGATTTAGGCTTCCGAAAGTTCATTTTGTTTGAGTTCCCATTTTTGATAAAGGCCTTCGAGATTTGCCTTTTCTGTTTCGTAACTATTCAGAACTTTATTGTACTGCTGTTTATTTTCATAATCAAGAGCACCAAGTTCATTTTCAATCTCGGTAAGTAAACGCTCTTGTTGCTCGATTTGTTGTTCGAGGTTATTGATTTCGCGCTCTAGTTTTTGCTTGGATTTATCAATTTTGGGTTTGTTAGTAGTAGTACTTATTTCTGCAACAACTTGTTTTTTGGGTTCGTTCGTTTGGGCTTCGTTGTTTTTTACGGTACTCGTTTGCGGGCTTTTTTGCAATTTGCAATCGAGGTATTCTTGTAAATTGAAATGGTGAATCAGGATGTTTTCTTTTTCGATATCCCATATGCGGTTACTGAGGCCATCGACAAA
>JBIPMW010000371.1:0-6968 GCA_044376455.1 Crocinitomicaceae bacterium
GTGAGGATGTCAACAGCAAAATTTCCGTAAAGAGGGTGATTCCCATTGATTAATATGTCAAGTTCCGGTTCTTCGGTTTGTCTTATGCAATGGACGGGGTTATAAGGGATGAAACCCTTATAGAAACAGACATTACTGCGATTTTTGTCAATTGTTTGCGATCTGGAGCGAACTAATCAATTAAATCTCTTGCCAGATAAAGATTTAGTCGATTTATGCCACCCTATCGAACCATACCAAGTAACGAAGAACCCAAGTTCCCTGCCGTAAAGAATCCATCGATACTTGAGGCAATGATGATAGAACTGAATATTTCCTTAGAAGCCACCGAAAAAACACCCGATGAGATAAGACAATGCAAGAAAGTGATCGATCGGCAGTCGGACGAGTTTAACCAGTGGATGACCGGAATCAAAACAAGGCTAGATGCGATCGCTGGTAAGATCAAAGGGGCGGATACTGCAAGGGAGTGCGATTTTGCCCGCAACCGATGCGAGGGCAGCAATTATCAAGAAAAGTTACAAAAACCCCCTCTTACTATTTCTGGATAGTCAAATTAAGAGACAATGAAAGTCAGAGATAGATAAGTTTCAAGCGTAGACTTAAACTTTGAAGAGGAAGGGATGACAAAATTATTAGATAGTCATACCTATTGATAAAAGGAGGCGAAACTGATGTCGCTGACAATTTTAGATTCGGGAAATCGTGATGTAGACAGTCTTAATGTTTGGCTGAAAGAAAAAGGTTGTCCTGAGTATGCAGACTTATACCGTCAAGCAGGAGAAAACTTACACTTCAAATAATATGGATACTATCACTTGGTTAGAATTAAATCGAACAAACGCAGGAAAACCTGCCATTACCGCTTACGCTGGTGCAGAACCTAAATTCACACGTTTTTATGAAACAATGGCGGAATTTCGAGAATTTCTCGATGCTTTTGCCAATGTTAATAATGGTCCGCTCGTAGCAGAAACCGCTACAAAAATTATCCCAGATTGTCCTGATATTGGCGAGGTTCGTCCACCACTTGGAAAACGTATTTTGCTCGATCCTGGACATAGCCGTTCTCGACGAGGTGCCAGCGACTTAACAGGGACAGTTAAGGAAGAACTATTAAATGAGATTCAAGCTACGCTCATTAAAGACAAACTAGACCAAAATGGCTTTGTAGTGGATATTTTTAATCCCGATCCTGACAATTTGACAGATGTGGGCAAACACGCGAAAAGCTATGATATGTTCCTTTCCTTGCACCATAACAGTTATGATGGGACGGGAGATCCCTATACTTGTGCAATGATTGACAACGACAAAGCTAAACCATCTTCTAAAAAATTAGCAGCCTTAGTTGCTAAACGAGTGGCATCGGCAATTGGCAATCCCCTTTTCGGTGGGACTAATGGTACAGAAGGAGTTTATCAAGCAGGGTTATCTGTTTTAGATGCAGCCGAACAAGTCTGTGAAGGTCCCTGTATTTTAGTCGAAAGTTATTTTCTGAACAAGTACGGAAATATGAGCGTTGCTACAGACAGATCTAAACAAGCTGCAAATGCGATTGCTGGGGCAGTTGTTGAGTGGTTTTCATAAACTTGCCTTGTGGTTAGATTTACTTACAGCTTTTTTCAGATAAATGAGGTGCGTTATCGCATCTATACCTAGTTAGCAAAGGTTATTGTGTACGGTTCTTCGTTTATAGCGTTTCCTGTCCGCCACCCAAGTGTGAGAAACGCTATAGGACTATCCCAAGAGAGATAAAATTATGAATGGATCTACTTTTTGCCGACATAATTGACAGAGAAGTTCGACATCTAGAGTGCAAGTTTAGTCTAAAGACTATGAAGTAGAGAAAAACAATAGTAAATTTTGTTTTTTTCTAGTTATTTTTCAGAAAAGGAGAAAAGCTATGAGTTGGCTACGTTTCCGAATGAACTTGAAGCAATCCGACCAACTACTGACAGGACAACTATCGGTTATGGATGGGGAAAATGAAGTAAAATCTTTCCTCGCTACTTCTGGGTTGAGTGGTTGGCAGAAATCAAGTTGTCAATCCGTGCGAAGAAAAGGTCCAATCCCAGCCTGTAAGACAGTCAATATCTCTAATTATTCTGTTAGAACAACACCTTTTGACGAAAGGGGAGTTTCAGGGGTTGAAGGAAACTTTTACTATATTGAGCCAGATCCAGTTATTGTACCTCCATCACGAGGGGAGTTTGGGATTCATTTCGATGCTAACATTCCTGGTTCCGCTGGCTGTGTTGTCTTGCGTAACGGAGATGAATGGGAGGATTTTCAAGACTTTATGGCAAGTTATAAAAGACGGGGTTTTTCAACAATTTCACTGGTCGTTGAGTATAACATACCAGAAACTCCTAAACCTCAAGAATTAGTAGAGACTTCCTATTTTACGGTTATTTCTCCTCAACCCGGGTCAACTCTCAAAACTTACGAATCAATTGATTTTAGTGGTACGGCAGATAAAGAAGTAGCCCAAATTATTGTTACTGTGGGACCTGGTGGTCCATTCAAAATTGCCGAAGTTAAACCAGTAGATGGTAAGTGGAGTTTCGGTCAGACATTGATAACTCCAGGTGTTAGTCGTCCATTTTATTTTATGGCGTTTGATGCCGATAGCAACTTACTGCAAAAAATTGATTTTCAAATGACTTTAGTTTCTCCAACGGAACGAACGAGAACCATTAAACTGACAGGAAAAATGTCAACTTTTGGCGGACCTAATGATACTGGGATGAGAAGAACTGAAGGATTAGCTTTGGTTAATCGTTATGAAGAATTGCCTGATTATTTTCTCCAGCCTCCTAATGGTGATGAGGGATTAGGACGGTTACTGAATCCAGACAAATACTATATCGCCTGTCGTTGGAACTACAGCGTCACCCCAAGACGATATTTAATTTCCACCGTTGTTAAAGTTACCAATCCTAAAAATGGTCAATCTGCTGAGGCTAAACCTGTTGACTGGGGTCCAGCAGAGTGGACTGGACGAGTAGCGGATATTTCTCCTGGTCTTGCCCTTAAACTAGGTCTAGAAACCGATGATCTCTGTATTGTGGAAATCACCCTTTCTGAAAACTGAGACAAAATGTGAGGTTAATTCGAGGAGGTTATTCTGATGAAAGTTAAACTGCTAATTTTCCTTAGCTTGTGTACGGCTTTAAGCATCGTTGGCTCTACGATATTTGCGTTTTCTGGAAAAATGTCCACCGCACAAACTACAGTATCAAAAGCTTATGAGGATGCCCTAATAGATGCTGCAGATTCCCTCCCGGATGAAGTATTAGATAACTTGACAGCTATTGTTGAATCTAATCCCAAGTTAATCTGGGAAGGTCAACCCGGCAATAGTCGAGTTTTAGTAGCGACTTTTACTGGAGCAATTGGGTATAAATCAGGTCAAAAAATTTTTCCACCTTCAGAAATTTGGGTAACTGTTGTCCCAGAGTTAAAAGACTTTTGTACTAACTATAAAAATACGGGAGTTGATAAAAACCAACTAAATTTGAGACTCAAGCAGCTTTTAGGTTTGCCTCCCAATCGAGAATATGTAAAAGTTGCAGAAATCTGGGTACATCCACAATATCTTAAAAGACCAACTCTAGATACTGAAATTAATGATCGCACGATTCAACCTATTACGAATTCGATTCATACTTTGCTATTTCCTCAAGGGGTTGATTCTGCTTATCAAGCTTGGTTTATAAATCAAATCAAAAATCGAGAACTAAATCGGAATCCTTCAAAAAATCTGGAAAGATTAACTAATAACAACTCTCAGGACGATCCTTATCCATTTACTGGATTGGGATATACTTATGACTGGGGTATTTATCCTAAAACCAATCTTCAAACTAACGCAGGATTGAGTGAGTTTGTCATTTTTTTGGGAACCCAAACTCAAGTATCTATCCCCATTGAGGTTAAGCAAGTTTTATCTACCGAAGAATATTGTAAAGTTGGAGAATAATTGTGAAAAACCTAACCGAAAATTCTCTCATGTTTGTCCATTATAAAAGCTGGAATGATGATATAAACATTGAGAACAAATATATTAATCATATTCGTACAGAATACGAATACGATAGTCCTGTCAGTGGCAACCATTCAGGAAGTAAGCAATTATTGTTAACCGATAACATCTTGACCGAACAGCAGTGGGAAGACTTAGAAACATTTATCAAGGGCAGCAACTTTGAGCGACTGGAAGATATTTATGGTGCTCCAGAGGGATACCGATATTATCCTTACAACCTAACTATAGGTTGGGGGACGGGAAAAAAAGAAGTGAAGTATCGGAGCAACCCAAGTTATGAACAAGCTCCAGAAGCTTTCAAAAATATCGAGAACTACCTTTTTGCTCTGTCTGAACAAGCTAGAAAATGACTTTCATTTCTGGCTGACTATATTTCAAGGAGGAAACTTATGACTGAACAAAATCAGAAATCTTTTTATTGTTCACTCTCCAAGGTACCGGAGAGGGTTTTCACAGAAGATGTTAATCCCAGACGAGCGAGTGAAAACGGGACAGTCTTGCATTACTATTTCTTTGATGAGCCGGCTGAGTGGACGACCCACGAAGGGGAGAAAAACCTCGTCCGCAAGGCCTTTGATGCTTGGAAAAGTTTGGGTATTGGACTACAGTTCCAGGAAGTGAACTCAATAAGTGAAGCGGAAATCCGAATTGGTTTCCTGCGAGGGAATGGAGCTTGGTCTTACGTCGGTACAGACATTCTTGATCCTAATATTACCGGGGGGCAGGGGGAACGCACGATGAACTTCGGATGGGATATTACTCAAGACCCTCGCAGGGAGTATGTCGCCGTGCATGAAATTGGTCATACCCTAGGATTCCCTCACGAACACCAAAATCCTAATGCTGGAATCGTTTGGAATGAGGAAGCTGTCTATGCTCACTTCGCTGATCCGCCCAATAATTGGAAGCGGGAAACAACCTACTGGAATATTATCCGCAAGATTAATCCAGATGAGGTACAGGGGTCAAACTGGGACGCAAACTCAGTTATGCACTACGCTTTTGCCGGGGGACTGATCCAGGACCCAGCACAGTATCGCAACGGCTTGCAACCGGCAGGCGGTCTATCTGAAAGGGATCAGACATGGGCGAAAAAATTCTACCCGCCTTTAACTGAGAAGGATTACGCACCACTGAAGCCATTTCAGTCCGTTACCCTGTCTATTGCGCCTGGGGAACAGATGAATTTCACCATTCAACCTGAAACGACCAGGTATTATGACATCCGTACCTTCGGCATCTCGGACACGGTAATGGTTCTTTTTGAGGATGACAATGGCAATCCTCGCTACCTGACGGCTGACGACGATAGTGGGGATGATACAAATGCCAGCCTGCGGGTCAAGTTGCTAAAAGACCATAAATATATCCTACGAATTCGACTCTGCTACAGCGATTGCTCTGGGGAAACTGCGGTGATGATGTGGTAGCTGCTTCAACAGATATAACTTGATTCGGTCGGGAAGAACAACCATAAATTTTTCTCGGAAACTACAAAGAGAATTCCTGTTAATTGCCTTCGATATTTACCAAACACATTATTAATTGGCGATCATTCAGGACTCTTAAAAGTCAGAAACAAATAGATATTTAGGAGATGAGGTAGAAAAAATGGAACTTACAACAGCACTAAAAAATGAGTATTTGACCCTTTGGCAAAACTGCCAAATTAACCCTGCCTACGCAGAAGGTGTTGCTTGGTATGTCAAACAAATTGAAAGATATCGTGATACTTACGAATCGGTAGCTCAAGAAACTGATGTTCCTTGGTTTGTTATCGCGGTTATTCACGGTATGGAATCAAGTTTTAAGTTTACCAGGCATTTACATAATGGCGATCCCTTAACCTCGCGCACTGTTAATGCACCTCCTGGAAGGCCACAAGGCGGACAACCGCCTTTTACTTGGAAAGAATCTGCCATTGATGCTTTGGAATATGATGGTGCGACTGCGATACGATCTTGGGATTTACCCACTGTCTTTTGGTTTCTTGAAGGGTACAACGGTTGGGGTTATCGGACAGGTCTGGGGCGCGACACGACTCCGCCATGTCGAAGTGCTTATATTTACTCAGGGACTAATCATTACATTAAAGGAAAATACGTTAGTGACGGCGTATTTGATCCTAATGCAGTCAGCGCTCAAGTCGGTTGTATGGCACAACTGAAAGAACTGGAAAATCGGGGTCTGATCCGTTTATCTCCATCGGCGATCGAAGACGATCCCAATCAGGTGGGATCGGTCGCTTCTTGGCAAAATATTCTTAATGGTTGTGGTTACTTTCCTGTGTTAACTATCTGTGGAGAAATGGATGAAGAAACAGTCAGCATGACTAAAAAATTCCAGAAAGACTTAGGACTAGAAGAAACGGGAAAAGTTGACTTAATAACTTGGCGAGCAGGACTTAATCACGCAAAACTCCCTGGTTGGTCAAACATTACCCCCATAGTAGTGGGACATGGTGCGATAATTGAACCTCGCACCGTGACACAGAAACTTTACAATTTCTACAGTAAACCTAACAATTATGATAAGGTTTATGCTGATGTTATGAGGTGGTATGGAACTACTACCAATGCTTGTGTTGCTTTTGTTACTAGCGCACTGCGATTATCAGGATATACTATCCCCAAAGAAGATCACGGTTATGGCAATATCTCGTTGAACACATCAGCTTTATCCCACTATCTACAAGACGAGAAAGGCTGGGAAAAATCAACAAATGTTAATGATCTTCTACCAGGAGATGTTGTTTTAACTGTAGGTGGACAATTTGGGCAAGATAGAGATGGTGTACTGATTCCCAATCACGTTTATATGTTTGCTGGTTGGTCTGATCGGGCTAATCATATAGCATGGGTAATTGATAATCAGGGAAAATATCGCCATACCCGTCATACAAATGCCATTCCAGGCG
>JBIPMW010000099.1:0-6964 GCA_044376455.1 Crocinitomicaceae bacterium
CCTATACAATTGATGTCAAAGCGCCAGGTTTTGATCCCTTCAAAAGTGCTAACATAGAAGTATTGTCCGGACAAAATAGCATTGGAGTCGTGAATATGACCACACGTGCTCAAACAACGAAAGACATTCGTGTTAGCGGTGGAAAAGTTGATAAAAATAAAGGTGACATGGAAGTCACTAAAATGCAAATCAATCAGGCTGGTATGGTAGATGGTATGAACAAAAATACCATTGTTAAAAATCCTGATTCACGCGTTTCTCAAGTGTTCAAAAGAGTAAGCGGCGCCAGTGTGCAAGACAACAAATTTGTAGTTGTGAGGGGTTTAAGTGACCGATATAACTTCGCTTTGATCAATGGTGCTTCATTACCCAGCACGGAAAGTGATCGCAAAGCCTTTTCATTTGACATTTTCCCGTCTAATATGCTTGAAAATCTTTTCATCATGAAAAGTGCAACTCCTGAATTACCGGGCGAATTTGCCGGAGGGGTTATTGATATTAAAACAGTTGAGCCGCGTTCAGAAAAATTTCAAAATATTCAGCTTGGTCTGGGGTACAATACCATCGCAACACTCAAAGATTTCAGATCATATAATGGAAGTAACACAGATGTACTAGGTTTTGGTAATAACGGCAGAGCAATTCCTGACGGCTTACCTACTACGGCCGAATTCAATGCTTTAACTGCTCAACAAAAGGCAGACTTCGCTAAACTCATTCCATCTATTTGGGCAACAACCAGAGGTTTGGCGCTACCTAATGGTAGTTTGCAATATAGCGTTGGCAACAAAATCAAACTAGATGACAAAAAGAGTATGTCATATGTATTTGCTTATTCCTACTCCAATTCAAATAGCTTCAGCCACGTTACGAGACGTGAATTTGAAGAACAAGCAAGCGGCGTTGTTACCAAGAATGAGCTCAAAGATTCATCTTTTACAAAGTCTATTTTGAACACAGCTCTTTTTAACATCAAATATGACTTGGGCAAAAGAACAGAAATTCAATTAAAGACCCTTTACTCTGTGTCATCCGACGATAAAGTCAATGTACGTCAAGGTAAGCGCGACATGGATATTGAATCGATGTATAACGAGCGCTCAACTAACATTTGGTACACCCAGAACAACTTACTCACGACACAATTGATCGGAAAGCACAACTGGAAAGACGATTGGAAATTCAACTGGACAGCTGGTTACAGTCATGTCGCACGCGAAATACCATTCCTACGCCGTATGGTTTATCAGCAGGTGGATACCACTTTACCTTATTTCGCTGTAGTTCAAAACAACGACATTACTACGCTTGGAGCGGGAAATATGTTTTGGTCTACCATGACCGAAAATATTGCGAGCGCTCGCTATGACTTTTCTAAACAAATCGGGGGTGATGATTCCAAGAATTTAATCAAGTTTGGTGGCTTACACCAATATAGAGGCCGTGACTTCGCTGCAAGAAACCTTGGGTTCTCAAAATACGACCCAGCTGGTTCCGCTTCTTTCAATTCAAGTTTATTGCTTTTACCAGAAGATCAAATCTTTGCAACAGAAAATCTAGGTCTTACCTCTACGGGGCAAGGAGGTTTCAAACTCGAAGAAGGCACCAACGTGGACGACAGCTATGATGCATCGTCCATATTACACGCAGCCTATGCTATGATCGATGCGAGGCTATTTAAAAAACTTCGCGTCGTAACTGGTTTGCGTGCAGAATCTTACCAGCAAAAATTCCATTACGTCGAGTTCGGTTCAAATGAAGACAAATATTTAGACACAACCGTACTTGACCTACTGCCTTCTATTAACTTGACTTATAAGATTACTGAGCGTTTTCAGTGGAGAGCCAGTGCAGCGCGCACGGCTAGCCGTCCGGAATTCCGCGAATTAGCTCCGTTTACTTTCTACAACTTCTTGAATGACAACTTGGCCTCTGGTAACCCGCAATTGAGACGTGCAACCATCAATAATTATGATACACGCTTTGAGTACTTCCCGGGTAAAGGACAAATCATTAGTGTTTCTGGTTTTTACAAAACTTTTGTAGATCCTATTGAACTTTTGTTGCGCACCGGAACCTCTGGGCAACCAGAATTATATTATAACAATATTGCAAAAGCGAACAGTTATGGCGCAGAGTTAGAATACCGCATGAATTTAGGCTGGATCAATCCAGCAGATTCAAATTCTTTCTTCTCTAGCACTACTTTCTACACAAACGCTTCGTATATCCGTTCCGCAGCTGATCTCAGCGCTTATGCGGGCCTTGAAGAATACCCAGGATCTACGCGCCCATTGCAGGGACAGTCTCCTTATATCTTAAATGTTGGTTTATTCTATGAAAGTAAAAAAGACCTCATGGTGAATTTTTCATACAACTACGTTGGGCAACGCATTGCCATCTCAGGAAGTATTCAGGAACCGAGTGTTTGGGAAAATGGACGCCACGTACTTGACCTCCAAATTGGTAAAACATGGAATGACAAATACGAACTCAAATTAAACTGTGCTGACCTTCTCGCACAAGACCTCATCTTCTTCCAAGATATCAATAAAAATAAGCGTTATGATAAAGGGGTGGATAGTGCTTGGCAAGAAATTACTTTTGGTCAGACCATCACTTTGAACTTCAAATACAAATTCTAAGGTTGCTATGTTAACGAATTGCGTGCATATTCTTAACAAAGACTTAAAGAACATTTAAGTATCCTATAACTTAAGCAGAATTGATTAGCAAGAACTTTGTATCGTATAAAATTTAAAAGATGAAAAAGATTTACAATTTAATGACTGCCCTTTGCATTGGTGCCGCTGCCTTTGCTCAGGATGCTTTCTGGACACCAACCACCTACCGTGGTGCATTTCCAGTAACCGACAATACACCAGCAACTGATTGGACTGCTCTTTGGACAAATTTTGACCCAGAAAACACAGTGTATCCGGCAACTGTTACTACTGTTTCTGCGGATATTACAACGAATACAACTTGGAGTGGTGTAGTAAAGTTGATGAACAAAGTTTATGTCAAAAACAACGCGATTCTTACTATAGCACCAGGGACAATTATCCGCGGTGACAAATTGACGCAAGGATCTTTGATCATTACACGCGGTGCTAAAATTATTGCCGACGGTACAGCTGCCAATCCCATTGTTTTTACCTCAAATGAAGCCGTAGGTTCAAGAAGTGAAGGAGATTGGGGAGGATTAGTTTTACTTGGATTGGCAAAAAATAACCAACCAGGTGGTGTTGCCAATATTGAAGGCATTGTCCCTACCACAGATTCACAATATGGCGGAGGCTTTGACAACGACTATTCAGGTATTTTGAGATATGTTCGTGTAGAGTTTGCTGGTATCGCCCTAGAGCCCAACAAAGAAATCAATGGCGTAACATTCGGATCTGTTGGTAATCAAACCGTTGTGGACTACGTTCAGGTTTCATTCTCTGGCGACGACTCTTTTGAGTGGTTTGGTGGAACTGTCAATTGTAAACACTTGATCGCTTACAGAGGCATTGACGATGATTTTGATACAGATTTCGGTTACAGAGGAAAGGTTCAATTCTTCCTTTCTATCCGCGATAAAGATATGTCAGATGCAGCTGGTGATTCTAATTGTTTTGAATCTGACAATGATGCAGCTGGTTCAACTGCTCAACCTAAAACGATGCCGATATTCTCAAATGGTACAATCGTCGGTCCAAAAGGAAACGGAACGATTGCCTTGCCTGTCGGTGAAAAATTCGAAAAATCGTTCCGCTTGCGTAGAAATACGTCATTATCTGTTTTCAACACCCTTACAACAGGTTGGGAAAAAGGTCTTTCCATCGAAGGGACTCCTGTAGTTAATAATGTAAATGGTGACTCTTTGGTTTTTGGTCATAATACATTAACTAATTACGCTGCAAACACAAATACAATTTACAACGCGGGTACGTCTGGCGGAGCTGCATCTACAGCTGCATTTTACAATGCTTTTATGGGTCCAGATGGCAACGATACTACATCTACATTAGCTCAAGTAAACTGGGTGAACTTATTTACAGCACTCGGCGTTACTCCTGATGCACGCCTTTCGGCAGGTTCTACAGCAGCTACCAATGGAAACTTTATGAATGCCAAGTTTTATTCAGTTGCAACACCAATTGTTGCCACAACATCATATACTTACTGCCAAGGAGCAACTGCAACAGTGCTTTCAGCGACAGCCCTGACAGGAAATACCCTACGTTGGTACACACAAGCAACTGGTGGAACGTACTCTACAACTGCTCCTGTGCCAAGTACTACAACAGCAGGAACTTATACTTATTACGTTTCTCAAGCAAATGCAGGAAATGATGAAAGTATGCGGGCTGCAATTACTGTTATAGTCAATGCTTTGCCTGCAACGCCTGTAATTACTGCAAGTGGTTCCACAACTTTCTGTACAGGTGGTTCTGTTGACCTTACTTCAAGTGCAGCCTCAGGAAATGTATGGTCAACAAACGCAACTACAGCAACAATTTCTGTATCTACTACGGGAAATTACTCAGTAACTGTTACTGATGCAAATGGTTGTTCAAGTGTATCAACTCCAATTTCTGTGAACGTTTCTAACGCTCCTGCTCCAACTATCAGCGCAACAAGCACACAAGCGTGTTCTGGTGATGTCGTAACGGTTACTTCATCTGCGGCTGATTCATATTTGTGGTCAACTGGCGACACCACTCAATCAATTCAAGTTTCTGCAACAACAGCGGTTTATGTAACTGTAACAAATGCAAATGCTTGTGACGGTGTTGGTCAGTCAACAACTACTAACATTACCTTCACTGCAACTCCTACTGCAGCTGGATCATTTACATCGGCTGGAAACGTAGTGACCTTTACAAATACTTCTACAGGAGCAACTTCTTACTCTTGGGATTTTGGCGATTTCACTAACTCATCAGCAAGTGCACCAGCACACGCTTATGCTGCGAATGGTTCTTACACAGCCGTATTAACTGCCATCAATGGTAACTGTACTGATACAGTAGCTTTCGAAATTTCTATTGAAGTAGGAATTGAAGAAAATAACAGTATCAGTTTTGAAGTGTATCCAAACCCAGCTAATGAACAAGTGTTGGTTGCTTTTGAAAACAATACAGCGGCTTCCGTTTCAATTCTAGATGCAATGGGTCGTGTAGTATTTGCACAAGCCATTAACGAAATCGGTTCACAAGTGCTTACTGTAAGTGTTGCTGAGCTTGCTTCAGGTTGCTATACTGTACAAATCATGAGTGCCAATCAAGTAGGTGTTAAATGCTTAATGATTCGCAAATAATTAAAGCCTTATAACAAGAGGGGGCTTAGGTCCCCTCTTTTATTAAAAGACACACGATGGAAAATACGAAAGGGCATACGATATTAATCGTGGACGACGAGCCAGATATCTTGGAGTTTTTATCCTACAATGTGCGCAAAGAAGGATACAAAGTATTCACCGCAAGCAATGGTATGGAAGCGCTTAGATTGGTGCAACAAATCAATCCATCGTTGATTCTTTTAGATGTTATGATGCCTAAAATGGATGGCATTGAAACATGCCAAGTCATCCGCAAGGATCTCAATATGGTCCAGCCAATTATTGCCTTTTTAACGGCACGCACCGAGGACTACGCTCAAATTGCAGGTTTTGAGGCAGGTGCCGACGACTACATCAACAAACCCATTAGACCGAGACTGCTCATCAGTAAAATTGAGTCTTTGCTGAGAAGAACAAAAAATAAAAATATCCAAGAGGGATCTGATAAAATTACGATTGATCGTGACCGTTTTGTGGTAGAGATAGAAGGCAAAGAACTTCAATTGCCAAAAAAGGAATTTGAATTGCTTGAATTATTGGCTTCACGTCCTGGAAAGGTGTTCAATCGCGATCAAATCCTAGCAGTCGTATGGGGAAATGATACGATAGTTGGTGAACGTACCATCGATGTTCACATCAGAAAATTGCGCGAAAAACTCGGAGATGCGTATATTCGTACCATAAAAGGTGTCGGATATACCTTCAACGAAAAGTGAGCAGATCAAGACCAAGTTTTTTAATCCTCAGCGGCAGTATTCTTTTCTACGTCCTGAGTTTTCTTTTTACACTTTTTGTACACTTACAATTTGTGACCTTAAGCGCCACGCTTATTTTTTTAATCCCGTTAGTCAGCGGGATTTTTGCATACACCATCTTCTATTACATTATCAAGCGCTTTCTCCACTATCGCATGAGCTTGATTTATCGCAGCATCCAAAACTCAGAATCTGCAACACGTCAAGAAAAGAACATTGATCAATTGGTAGCACAAGGAGAAAAGGATGTACAAGAATGGAAACAAAAGCGCAACCAAGAAATAGAAAAACTCCAAGAACAAGCTGCTTTTCGAAAAGAATTTCTTGGCAACCTTGCCCATGAACTCAAAACGCCTGTTTTTTCAATTCAAGGATATATTGATTCCTTACTTGATGGAGGTATGGATGATCCCAAAGTGCTCAAAACTTTTTTAGAGCGTGCGGCCAAATCAACAGAGCGCATGACACACATCCTAGATGACCTCGATCAATTGACTAAATTAGAATTGGAAAAAATTCCGCTTGACTTGCGTAGTTTTGACATCCTAGACTTGACCCGAGAAATCTTTGAATCCCTAGAGCTTTTTGCCAAGGAAAAGAATTTTCGCTTGAAATTAGAGACTTCCAACCCTTATTGCTACGTCATGGCAGACCGCAACAAGATCTCACAAGTACTGATCAATTTATTGAATAATGCCATCGCCTATGGCAATCAAAATGGCGAACTAACGGTAAGCGTTGTTGAAATTGACCACACCTATAACATTCAAATCAAAGACAACGGACCTGGTATTGAACCGGAACATTTACCACGACTTTTTGAACGCTTCTACCGAGTAGAGAAAAGCCGAAATCGGAATGAAGGTGGTTCAGGACTTGG
>JBIPMW010000311.1:0-6946 GCA_044376455.1 Crocinitomicaceae bacterium
TGCCATTTAAATATTCCTCACATGCGAGTAATGCTTATCAGTCTGCATGTCGTCAGTCGGGGCTGTCTGATAAGCGGATTTTTCCCGATAGAGACTATATACACACTATAGCCTTAAAAGGAAAGGGGGGCCGAAGCCCCCCGATCCAGTCCGATTAGGACGCGCCCGGCGAACCGAACATGCCCAGCGGATCCGACCAGCCGAAGCTATAACGCTCGCGGCTCTTATACCGAACGTTGCCGGTGTCGAAATCGCCGTCCATGCTGTTTTGCAGCGCGGTACGCACGAAGTGCTTCATGCCGTTCGGAACGTCGGTCGTCAAGAACCAAGCGTTCGTGTCGGTCAAGAAGTGGTTCACTGCGTAGCCTTCCGGAATCGCACCCATCGCCTTGATGGCGTTGATGTCGTTGTCAGCGGTCGCAACACGGAGTTCCGTATCGAGAAGACGCTTAGCAACGAACATCAAGGCCGGGGGAACGATGAGCTTACGGGGCTTCGCCGCGATCAAAAGACCGCGCTCGTCCGTCCAACCAGCAATCTGAATGACAGCCGCTTCCAACGAAGTCTCGTTGAGGTCCGAAGCCGTCAAACGGTTGCTGTTAACGCCACCCGAGACAAGCGGATGCGAGGCCGAGAACAACGGTTGACCGTCACCACCGACATAACCGGCAGCGAAGCCATTGTTCAGAACCGAGGCAGCCTTAACTTGCTTCGTGTACGCCATAGCGCGGGCAAGAGCCTTCGTGTAGCGCTTGCTGAGCGAGTCGTACAGGTTGTCTTCAACCGCTTCTTCCGTGATGGAGAAGCCGAGAGCAATCGTCTCGTGGTTGTAACGAGCCGTCCAAGCTTCCTGCGCGTTATCGTACGCAATGGCTTGGCCTTCCGGCTTGACCGGGGCAGCGGAGAATCCGCTCAGCTTCGTTTCTTCTTCAAAAGAACGCTCGGAGGTCTCAGTCTCGTAGATCTCCTTGTGCTCTTCGCCATACTGCTTGTACTCCAGACCGAACAGGGCGTTCAGGCCGGGAAGCAGCTCTTTCAGTAATTGTGCACGTGAAATAGCCATTTCTTAGAACTCCCTATTAGGTGCCAGTCGCGTTGTTATACGCGTGGTAGCCAGCGTTGAACTTGACGATGAACTCGACAATGTTTCCGCTGCTGTTGGCCGAATCGGTGACGATATCAACCACACGGAACGGCAACGAGGTCGTCACGTTGTTGATAAAGACACCCATCTTGCTGTCGCCCGTGACCGAAGAACCCGTGTTGAGGACGAGCTCCGCGTTCGTGCCAAACGAGTTGGCGCGGGAGAGATAGGCCGGGAGAAGACCGCCCGAAGTGCTGTTCGCAACGTTGCTCGTCACGTTCACAACCTTGAAGAGAGCGTTCGGATCATCACAGACATAAGCCGTGATGTCGTCAGCCGCAACGCTACCGGGGTAGTACTGCGAGAAGAGCTTCTGCTTCGTGGTCGGGTTCGTGTACGAACAGCCGAGGAACACACCGATCACACCCGCGATCGGGGAGGAATCGTTCTGAAGGGTCGTGATGATGACATTTCCCGACGAGTTCAACTGAACGACGTCGCCGTTATAGATGGCGGTGCCGTAGTTGTTACCAATCGCGATCTGTCGAGTAGCACCCGCAAACGGCAAGCCACCGATCAAATTGACCGGCTTCAAGCCATAAGGGGCATCAACAGTGGGGTAAGCCATTTGATACTCCTAAAATGAATTTATTTACCTTTGCCAAACGAGGTCGAGGAGCGTCGTTCATTGAACAGCGGCATCCGCTCGTCGTTCAGCCTCATAAAGTTGTTGTCCACAGACTGCATCTGAGACTGTGCTTGCCGTGCGTAATAATCATCACGCTGCTTCATCAGTTCAGCCGGAGCCTTACAGAGCAACAACCCGCCAATCTCAATGTTGTCTTTAAAACGACTGTTGGGATCAGCTTGCATCATCAATTTGGGTTGTTCAGAAGCCTTAACGGGCTCCCAACCTTCCCGGAACTTTGCGGACGTATTCGACGGATCAGCCTGACCCATGATCGAAGTCCGAATCCACCTGAACACCCAACCATCTTGCGGCTCCGGTTCAGGGAGCGTCTGCGGCGGGGTCCAAGCCATTTTACGTTGCGCGGATTCGCGGTTTTCGAGTTCGCGAGCGATTCTATTTTCAGCCATTTTAGTTAGTCTCCAGTTTCATTACTTCACGTGCGTACTGTTCATTGCTCAGTCCAAGCTTCTTGGCGATGGCAACTTGAGTCGGTGTCAGGCGGACCTGACGCGGCGCGGTACTCCGCGTAGCTGGAGCAACCACATTGGCTGCTTTTTGTGCGCGGGGCTTCTCTCCTCTACGGAAAGACTCCTCCGACGTTTGCTCAGCGGTATCCTCGAAAGCCTCGGGGTATCGCTTACGCATCGTCTGATCAATCGTCCGGTAGTAATCATCACTACGCGGGTCTACACCAGACTTGACCAGTTTTTCGTGCAGTCCAAGTGCGAGGGCGGTCATCTCCTCGTCAGCCCCGAACCATCTGTTACGTTCGCGCCAAGATTCCGCTTTAGAATCTGGAGCTACTGCAACTGATTGATTTGGAACACTTGTCTGTTGTGCCTGTTGTACACTTGATTCCTGCTTTTGTAAAGCAGGTTTAAATCGCTCCACCTCCTTAAGACGCATTTTCGCGTCAGTTAAGGCTTCCTGAGCTTCGGTTAGCTTGTCGGCGTCTCCCGCTTCATAGGCCTGTTTAATGCGCTCTTTAATAGACGCAATGTCGTTTGCGGCAGATCGACTAGCCTCTTCCACGTAAGCACGTTGCCCAATAGTGACCTTTTGGCGAAGTTGTTTAATTTCTTCTTCGCGGGCCTGAGCAAACCGTAGGGCTTCCTCACGTTCTCGTAGGGCACGTTCCTTCTCACGGCGCTCGTCGTGCCAGACCTTCTTCATCTGGGAGAGACGCTTCTTGACCTTCTCGGAATAGTCCTCAAGGTCGTCTTTATCAAGCTCATCTACTACCTCTTTCGGTAGCGGCTTGCGGCCTCGATCTTCTGGCGGGGTATCGTCCTCGATCTGGATTTCAAGGGTATCTTCAGCGGGTGTTGAAGCCTCTTCTTTCTCTACCTCGTCAGGGAATTTGTATTCTTCTTGCATGGTTTACTCCTTAAACGCGACGGATACCACGGGGATCGTCAACTACTGCTTCCACCGTGTCGTCGTTAATGATGCGGAACTCTCGTCCGTGGATAACCAACCGGGTACCAGCATAGGGACGGGTCAACACAAAGTCGCCTTCCTTACACCAAGCTCCAGTTGGGAAACGGTCCTTATCGCTGTAGCAAAGGTCACCCATCTTAATGACGAATAGGACGACCGTAGTCAGTTCCTCCGTCCTCTTGGTGTCCTCGGCTTTGATAATGCCGCCTTCGTATTCCTCTTCTACGTGCGGGACTGCACAGAGGATTCGGTACCCTTTCGGGTCTGGCAGTTGCGAGGCTTTCTTCGCCTCCTCCTGCGTCTTCTCAATATCAATATTACTCATCGTCGCGCTCCAAGCGTTTTGCAAGGTCTTTGATATAGCCATTTGCGAGGTCGAGACCCTGTAACGCCCCACATAGCCTTTTGTACTCACCCTCATCAAGTTTCCCTTGAATTAGGCTTTCTATGATCAACGTGCGCTCCTCCTTGAGTTTAGAACTCAAGTATTCAAGAGCGTTGGTATAAGACATGTATTACTCCTTGTTTTGCGGTTTCATCTCCCGATTTTGTTGGTCGCGGATATCACTGAGCCGGAGCCGTGCTTCCTCAACCATTTGCTGTACCTCAACGTCGGTCTTGTGCTTCTCAATGTCCACACCGAGACGAGCGGCGTCGAGTTCAGTTCTTGCAGCGATCTCCGCCTGACGGAGCCGCAGTTCATCTTCCTTGGCAGCAGCGTCGATAAGATCCTTCTGCTGTTTGCGTTGTAGTTCAGCCTGCTGGATCTGCATCTCCATCCCCGCTTTCAGTCTCTTAGTCTCAGCCTCCATCTGCTTGATCTGCAGGTCCATCTGCTGCATCTGCACGAGCGGGTCCTGAGCCTGCTGCGCTGCCTGCTGAGCCTGAGCCTCCGCCATGTCCTTCTGCAGAAGCTGAGCCGCCGCTGCCGCAGCCAACTGCGAGAGCTGGACCTCGACCTGCGGAGGCAAGTAAGTATCCGGATCTTCCGCGCTAGGCGGCGGGGGCAGAGCAGCACCGAGTTGTTTCTCGATTTCGCGACGATATTTGAACGCCGTGTGCTCCATGATGTGAGCCATGACCGCTGCCATAATCTGTTGGCCCTGCGGGTTCTGTCCGACCGTCTGCATAATCATCGGGTCTTGCAAGAACGAAACGTGGGCTTGGAGATGGGCGTCGTGGTCTTGGTACATGAACGCCTTGGTCGGCTTACTGGTGAGGAAGCCCATGTTCTCGCTGATCGGATCAATCGGCTTAAGGTCATCCGTAATCGGGACAATCTTGTCAGCGTTTCGAACCCCCAACACCTCGATCATCTGACGGTGCAGGTAAGGTAGGTCGTAGAGTTGAGGAGCCGACTGGCTGAGTTGTAGAACGGCTTGATATTGAACGACCTTCTGCGACATCGTTGCCGCGTTGGGGTCCGAGACCGGGATGACATCGACATCATCGTAGTCCGCCTTCTTCGCTTTACGATCACCGACTTCCGGCTCGTACGAATATTCTTCCGGTGTGTAGTCCCGAATGATCCCAGCAAGCAGTTTGAATTCCTGCTTCATCGCGTAGTAGATGCGGGCCTGAACAGCCGACATCACCTTCAGGACTCTTTCTAAAATCGCAAGGGTAGTACCGACCGGAGCCTGCGAGGACATGTCCGAAACCTTCAGGTCCGACACCGCAGCGAAGCGACGGCCTTCCTCGACCACCCGGTCCATCAACTGCGCGAGAGTCTGCGAGGGTTCTTTGTATGGCAGTGGCAGGATGTTGTCGCGGATCGCACCACTTGGGATGTCTACGTCGCGGAATTCTCCCGGAGCAATAGGCGTATCGTCTCCCTTAATTCTAAGCCCGCGTGACTTGAGACCGCCCGGAAGGTTGCTGAGGGTTCCTGCGTCGATAAGCTGCCTAAGAAGTGATGTAGCAGCCTTAGAGTGTCCGCCGATAAGGTGGATGAGACCAAAGTAGTAGAACCCGAAGCCGGGGATGTAACCATAATGAACAAAGTGCTGTCGCTTGGCTTTGAGTTCATCTTCTTCTTTCCAGTTTCTACGAATGGCTAGAACCGTTCCCGTTCCCTTCTCAATCGTCACCACGTAAGGCAGCGCGATCCCCGTCTCGTTGTTGTCATCGTCCACATCCGGATAGCCCGGCAGGTCAATGTTCACGTGCATCTCAAGCAACTGGAACCGGTCGTCCGTCGAGGCGCTAAAGCCCTGATCTTCGGCCTTCTGCTTCTCTACCTCGTCCATGACACGGACTGGGTCGCCCAAGTCCACATCTCGATAGAACCCAGCGTACTGAAGCTTGCGTACTTCGTTCTCGGTCTTACGCATCTTGTGCGTAACACGCTCTGCTGTCTCTAGGTTCGCCGCACCGTAGGGAACAACGATATCTTCGGCGGGGATATAGACAGCGGTCTGACGGTTGAGCGAGGGGTCAAAGTAGACTTTCTTGAACGCGTTACCCGAGAGGGCAAGGCTCAACAACAAACGCTCATGCTCTGGGCGATACTCAGGCATCTGCTCCGTGAGCTTGTAGTTCATATCGTCCGCAACGCGGATCGCAGCGTCTTTCTTCTCCGGGGTCTCACGGCCAATGATCTTGGTCTTAACGGGACCTGCTGCCGGGAAAGTCTCCATAATAGTTTCGGACTGGAACTTGACCGCGCTCTCCATAAGCAACGGGTGGAACACACCACAAGCCCCCGGCCACGGTTCAGTCCGCTCTTCGTAACGGATACCGAGGATCTTTAAGCCTTTGATGTAGGTATCGAGCCAATCTTTACGGGAGGCTACGTCCTGCTCGTACTGCCCCAACAACTCTGCCGCGAGACTCTGAAGTTCATTCTCACCGATATACTCGGCAAGGTTGGCGTTAAAATCTTCTGCACGGGGTTCGGCCTTGCCGAACTCGATCATCATCCCGTCAATACCAATCCGAATCTCTTCCGGATCTACGACCTCAACTTCAATCGGGGCCTCTTCGGCTGCAAGAGCATCCAGCCCGAGCGGGGCTTCATAGAGACCTTTATCCATGTTCGCAGCCATTTAAATCTCCTAGTAAAATCCTTCGCGGCGGTGGCCCTTAAAATATCGTGTGGGTTCTGGTTCATCTGAAGGCAGGCGTATAAAGCCCCCTTGTCTAAACCGAAGTAGGGCTAGGGTGGTCGCGTCCACCAAGTCATCGTGGGTGCCAGCGGGAAAATCGTTGCACTCTTCCACAACCTCCCATGCCCAACGCCGGTCAGGAACCCACACAATACCGGAAGAAAACAAGTCCGTCACGGCGTTTACACGCGATATCTTATCCTGACCCTTACCCGGCGTGAATTCTGAGATGGGCACCCCCATCCGACGCATCTCCTGATACAGCGCCGCACCGTTGGATTTCTTTTCCACGATGAAGGTATCCGGGTTCCAATTTTTATATTCTTCCAGCACCATCGCTTTTAGCTCCGGGAACTCCAGTCTTTGCTTTACAGAGTTCAGGAGGATGATGTTGTAGTTCTGGGTTTCCTCATTTTTGAAGACGCCCCAAGTCAGCAGGGCATTAAAGTCCGACCGGTTTGTTTTTTCCTGAGCGGCGTCAAGCGACATAATGATGTGCTCACACTGAGGCGGGTCGTCTTTCTCCCACACCTGCCACCATTCCCGTTTAATTAACGCTCCCTCTTCCGAGGTCGGCTGCTGCATGTACTGGGCTTGCCAATACCGCACATCCATACTGGCCTT
>JBIPMW010000403.1:0-6903 GCA_044376455.1 Crocinitomicaceae bacterium
CGGATCGAGCGGACCTCCAAGAAGGGGCTCGAGGGGAGCAAGGGAGAAATCCTCACGCCGGACAAGGCCAATGCAGTCTTTTTGACAGGTCTATCGTTTTCGATGAACGAGGATTCCAAGGACGACATTCCGTTGGAGATCGGCAATTTCATCCTTGGGGGAGGGACCTTGTCGAGTCGTCTTGGGGATCGGATTCGGCAGAAGGAGGGTCTTTCCTATGGGGTGACCTCATCGCTATCGATACCATCGCGTGGCGACGATGCCCGATTCACCATCAACGCGATCACCAATCCGGGCAACATCGATGCGGTGGAGAAAGCGGCGATGGAGGAACTCAATCGGTTCATTGAATTGGGTCCGACGGAAGCCGAGTTGGTCGACGCGAAGAAGGCCTACTTGGAATCGCGCAAGATTGGGCGAGCGTCCGACGCGGCCATCGCGGGCCAGTTGGCATCGAATTTGGACCTTGGACGCACGATGGCTTATGTCGCCGAAGAGGAAAAGCAAATCGCGAATTTGACCGTAGCCGACGTGCAGAAGGCCTTCAAGAAGTACATCGACCCGAAGAGGCTCGTGATCATCCGCGCCGGGGACTTCAAGAAGTAGAGCGACGGGAATTCGATTGCTGAGGAATCCTCGATGCACTATTTGTTGATCTATGAGGTTGTCGACAACTACGTCGAGCGTCGGCAACCCTACCGGGAAGAGCATCTGAGATTGGCTCAGGAGTATGCCGATCGCGGAGAGCTAGAGTTAGGCGGAGCGTTAGCCGAACCGACAGACCAAGCGATCTTGCTGTTTCGAGTCGAGGATCCCAAGGTGATCGACGAATTCATCGCAAGAGACCCTTACGTGCGCCACGGGCTGATCCGTTCCTGGCGAGTGCGCCGTTGGACGACGGTGGTAGGCAAGACGGCCAGCCATTAACATCCCCATCCCTCCCTCTTCAGCCCGAATGGCGTTGAATTAGTGTAAGCGGAAGTGCGCAAGCACTCCGGTGAGTGATGGAATATCCTCGATATCGCAATGTTTTTCACCGGACGGCTTGCGCCGTTCCGCTTTTAATTCAACGCCATTCATCTTCAGCCCGGAGGGCGGCACTTCTCTGCCGTCGTGCGTAAGCCGACGGTCAGCCAATACCAGCGCGGCTCCCCCATCCATCCGCCCCAAAGGGGCACAAGGAGATAGCCCAGGGCAAAGCGAAGCGACGCCCTGGGTTCGCTGTGCCGTCGTGCTGTTCACGCGGTGATGGATCCGGTAAACTACCAGTCTTGCGAAATTCGCGCCCCAGCTCACGAGGCCAAAGCCCCTTACACCGCCCAAGATTCGCAAATGGGCAGCCCGAGGTGACACCCGAATGCATCGCAATCCTGCGACGGGAATGCAGCCATTCGAGTCACATCGAAACAGTCAGCGATCATCAGAACCTAGAAATGACATGGCCAAAAAAGCGAAGTCCAGCAGCACGAAAGACACCTCTGCCAACCTCGGCTTCGAGGCCAAGCTGTGGCTTGCCGCCGATAAGCTCCGCAACAACATGGACGCGGCCGAATACAAGCACGTCGTCCTCGGCCTGATCTTTTTGAAGTACATCTCCGACAGTTTCGACGAACACCACGCCAAGCTCATCGGTGGCCAAGGCGACTACGCCGGTGCCAATCCCGAGGACAAGGATGAATACTTGGCCGCCAACGTCTTCTGGGTACCCAAGGAAGCCCGCTGGGCCCACCTTCAGGCCAACGCCAAGCTCCCGAGCATTGGCAAAGACGTCGACGACGCCATGGTCGCCCTCGAACGCGACAACCCGCGACTCAAAGGCGCGCTCAACAAAAACTACGGCCGCGCCGACCTCGACAAACACCGCCTCGGCGAGCTGATCGACCTTATCGGCTCGATCCAGCTTGCCGATGTCGCCAGCCGATCCAAGGATCTTCTCGGCCGCGTGTTCGAGTACTTCCTCACCCAGTTCGCTAGCGCCGAGGGGAAGAACGGCGGTCAGTTCTATACTCCGTCCTGCGTCGTGCGGCTCCTGGTCGAGATGCTCGCCCCTTACAAAGGGCGCATCTACGACCCGGCCTGTGGCTCGGGTGGAATGTTCGTGCAGTCAGAAAAATTCGTCGAATCCCACGGCGGCAAGCTTGGGGACATCAGCATTTATGGCCAGGAGAGCAATCCCACGACGCGCCGCCTAGCCATCATGAACTTGGCCCTGCGCGGCATCGAGGCCGACTTTGGACCGGAGAACGCCGACACGTTCCGCCGCGATCTGCACCCCGACCTCCGCGCCGATTACGTCCTGGCCAACCCCCCCTTCAACGACTCGGATTGGTTTCGTAAGGACGACGACGTGCGTTGGCAGTTTGGCGTCCCGCCCAAGGGCAACGCCAACTTCGCTTGGGTGCAGCACTTCACTCATCACCTGGCGCCCCACGGCGTGGCGGGGTTCGTCCTAGCCAACGGCAGCATGTCATCGAATCAATCGGGCGAAGGGGAGATTCGGCAAAAGCTCATCGAAGCAGACCTTGTCGACTGCATGGTGGCCCTTCCAGGCCAATTGTTCTACAGCACGCAGATCCCGGTGTGCTTGTGGTTCGTGACGAGAAGCAAATCTGGAAAAAAGGTTGGCGGCAAGGGGCAAGAGCGAGACCGACGAGGAGAGACCCTTTTTATCGACGCTCGCAAGATGGGCACGCTCATCGACCGCGTGCATCGCGAGCTTACGGAAGCCGACCTTGCGAGAATCGTCTCCACGTACCATGCATGGCGAGGCGACCGTGGCGTAGGGGTCAAGCCTGCGAAAAAGACGGACAAGCAGGATGCTTATCCCACGTACGAGGACATCGCTGGTTTTTGCAAATCCGCGACAACTGCCGAGATCGCAGCGCACGGCCACGTCCTTACGCCGGGCCGCTACGTCGGTGCCGAGGAGGTGCAAGACGACGGCGAACCGTTTGAGGAAAAGATGCCGCGTTTAGTCGCCGAGTTGCAAGGCCAGTTCGCCGAGTCGGCCAAGCTAGAGGCAACCATCCGTGCCAATTTGAAGGGACTTGGATATGGCATCTGAACTTCCCACAACCCGTCTGCTTGAGGATGTGCGATCCATCCTCCGGCAAGCTCGAGGGCAGGTTTATGCCGCCGCGAATGCCGCCATGGTGCAAGCTTACTGGCAGATCGGTCACCGAATCGTCGAGGAGGAACAAGGCGGAGCGACCCGAGCGGAATACGGCCGACAAATCATCCGCAACTTGGCACGCGACCTTGCAGAGGAATTTGGCAAGGGTCTCTCTGTAGCCAACCTCAAGAATTTTCGGCAATTCTACCTAACATTCCCTGATGCCGGAAAAAGCTACGCACTGCGTAGCGAATTGAGCTGGACCCATTGGCGGCTTGTCATGCGAGTCGGCCAAGCTAGAGAAGCTCATCAAGAAGAATCTCAAGGGGTTAGGTTATGAGCTTTAACCCCCAGCAACCGTACGGCGACCTCCCTATGTTGCCACCGCGTGCGGAGGTCGAAGCCATCCATCCTTTCACCGAAGGCAACGGCCGAACCGGTCGGATCCTCAACCAGCCCTACTGCAAGATCAGCTTCATTGTCGATGCGGGGATCGCCAAGCGAAAGACGGCCTCGGAATACTTGCAGGAGCTAGAGCGAATCGGAGTGCTGGTCGGCGAAAAGCACGGCAGAGAGACGATTTACAAGCACCCGGCCTTGTTGGAGGTGCTTCAAAAATGATTACGACGGCCACTTATCCGAACCCACGTCACCTATCGACGTGTCCAAATTTGTGGGTTTTTTACCCATGTCCGCCGAACATGTCCATCGCTTGGACATATCGAACCCCATCGGTCCATTTTTCGAGGGAATTTGGACAGGTATACCGACGGGCCTCACCTAGCAGGTAGAGTAATGGCAATGATGCAAGAGACTTTGAAAGAGAAGGATAGCGAACAGTTGTGCGGCCAGTTCGCCGAGTCCGCGAATCTGGAGCAGGCCATCAACGCAAATCTGAGGGGGCTTGGTTATGGGAGCAGGGAATGACTACTGACTCATCAGTTTGTTGGGAATTGCGTTCGGTTGAATCGGTTTGCACTCGTGTCACGACAGGCGGAACGCCATCACGCCGGAGGCCAGATTTTTTCGAGAATGGAACAATTGCCTGGTTCAGAACTGGAGAGCTAAAGGACCAACTGCTTTTTGACTCTGAGGAGCACATAACCGAAGACGCCTTGGAATCCTCGTCAGCGAAAGTGTTCCCCGCTAATACGGTTCTGATGGCGATGTATGGCGATGGAGACACAATAACGACATTGGGCGTATTGCGTCGTCCGGCGGCAACTAATCAAGCGTGTTGCGCGATGATGCCGGATCCCGACATCTGCAATTGGAGATACCTGTTCTATGCGTTGAAGCATACGCGCAAAGAACTCTTAAGGGTTGTCGTTGGTGGTGCGCAGCGGAATTTAAGTGGAACCTTAATCCGACAACACAAAATTCCGCTCCCTCCTCTTTCCGAGCAAAAAGCGATTGCTAGGGTGCTTGGTGCGTTAGACGACAAGATCGAGTTGAACCGTCGGATGAACGCGACGCTTGAGTCGATGGCGCGAGCGTTATTCCAGAGTTGGTTCGTGGATTTCGACCCCGTCCGCGCCAAACTCGACGGACGCAAGCCTGTTGCCCTCGACCCCGCCACCGCCGCTTTGTTTCCCGACTCATTTCAAGACTCACCCCTCGGGTTAATCCCTCAGGGGTGGGAAGTGAAAACGATTGCTGATGTAACATTACGTGTGACGAAAGGCGACACACCACGTAGCGAGGCGATACAGGCGTGTCCGAGCGACGACCGTTTGATCCCGATGCTTCGTGTTAATACCATTACTGAATTCGGCGAAGTGTTGTTGGACAAGGCTGAAATGATTCCTGAATCGATTCATCTCGGCAAATCGAAAAGATCGATCTTGGAAGAAAACGACATTCTTTACACCAACGCAGGAACAATTGGCCGCGTGACTTTGGTACAGAAACACTTCCTGCCCGCGAACACCAATCAGGCAATGGCAATTATCCGTCCCGATCCTTCGAGAGTTCCACCCGCATTCCTGTACATGATCATGAGGCAGTCGGAGTTCCAGACTAACCTGCACCACGATATTGTTCATGCCGTCCAGGCAAATCTTGCACTAGGAAAAATATCGGCGGCGCGAGCAGTCTTCCCACCCATGGCGACACTGACACGCCTGACTGATCCTATAGTTGCCTTGCTAAATAAGATATTCGACAATCGAAACCAATCCCGCATCCTCGCCACTCTACGTGACACGCTTCTACCCAAGCTTCTCAGCGGGGAGTTGAAAGTGGCCGAACGAGAAAACTAGCCGATCCATATGCCCACTCAGATCAAGTCAATTACCGTTGAGAACGTTCGAGGTATATCGTCCCGCAAGCATGTTTTCGAGACTCCCGATATGCTTGGAAATAAGTTCCATCTTCTCGTAGCGCCTAACGGGTTTGGGAAAAGCTCATTGGCTGCAGCATTTGATAGCCTAAAGCCAAGGAGCCTGAAGATCCATCCGTCGCTGTTGCATAACGAAGACACGGCAAATATGCCGAAGATTGAGGTCGTTTATACCGACAACGGTGTTGAAAAGACGGCGAAAGCCGATGACACGTGCAATGAGATTTCCAAGGTGTTTTCAGTGTCTGTCATCCACTCAAAGTTGAGGCCAAGAGCAGTTGCAAAAACCGGCTTCAATCGTTTCGCCAAGCCGACGGCTTCACTGATCATTGAGCCGATAACCCTCGTCGAGAAGGTGCCAAGTCGCCCTGGAAATGGTTTTCCCGTCTCAGATTTTAAGAAGGCTTTTGGAACGTCGGGAAAGATTCTCCCCAACATCAAGAACTTCTTGGAAAACCACTTGTTGCTTGGCCGTATCCTTTCACTGCCAGATCTAGGGAAATTCGCCCAAAAGAAAGCTTGGAAACTGATTGAGCCAATCGTTGCAGCGATCAACAATCAGACGGGGACAGTCGATCAGTTGCTTGATTGGACTGAGCAGAACAAACTGGTTGAATTTAAATCGATCCCTGAATTGGTAGCCTTGGCGAGTCTCTTTGAAGGCTTTTCGCAGTTGAGGGAGGTGGAACGTTTTCTTGTCGCTTATCAATTCGCAAAGGCTTACGGTGATGATGCGAAAGCACTTGCGGAACACCACGCCCGGTGTTCCTATCTTGCCGGTAAAGCGCGATGTATCGATTTACTTGCCGCTGTTAATTCAAATCCGTCATGGATCAATGTGTCTGTCCAAGAAACGAAAGGACAGTTGATCGCAGAATTCCCAGTCG
Source organism: Crocinitomicaceae bacterium (assembly GCA_044376455.1). Lineage (GTDB taxonomy): Bacteria > Bacteroidota > Bacteroidia > Flavobacteriales_D > Crocinitomicaceae > UBA952. The sequence goes on from JBIPMW010000403.1 coordinate 6,341, forward strand.
CGACAAAGATGTCGAATGGTCAAAGGGACCTATTAGTGTTCGTGGCACAGTTGATGAAAGCAGAGTTCGACCTGACGGGCGAGCGAGCAATTCTCGTTGTAGATGAAGTTTTCGACTACCTGGACGAGTGCAACCTGTTGGCTGCCCAATTCTACGTGACGCGCTTTGTAAATAGGTTCAAAGCAAACGGAGCAGAAATCTTTCCGCTTTTCCTCACCCACCTAAACCCTGATGTGTTCAAGCACTCTGTTCTAGGACTCGGTAAGGGGGATATTCGAAAGATTCATTTGCTGGACAAGGCGAGTGATACGAGTCGCAGGGTTGGAATAGCAGCGATGGTCCGTCTTCGTGAGAATGCCACGTTGAAGCCGTTTATTGGAAAGTATTTCTTCCACTACCATCCGCAAAATTGCGACCAAGTGGCTCAATTCAAGACAAACAGCCTAAAGGAGACGTGGGGTAAGTCGCACGACTTTTACAAATACGTCTTTAGCGAGTTTGGGAAATATCGAGATGGTGCGGTCGATACTGATTATGTTGCTGCGTGCGTTGCTGCCCGGATT
>JBIPMW010000356.1:0-6885 GCA_044376455.1 Crocinitomicaceae bacterium
CGATAATAGTGCTAAGAGCTAAAATAGACAGAAAAAGCAGCGGCCACATAGCCACTCCGCCTTTTTGGATTAAATCAGTTATACTCACGAGTTGTTTTGTCCCTCCAATACCGGGCGATCGGGTAATGATTATAGTTTAAGATTTAAGTCGATCAATTGAGATTTGACATTTATAGTTCTTACGCTGACTCAGAATACAGGATGAGATGGGGCTTTTCAAGGGGCCAGGAGATCTAAAAAGGCAAGAGTAAAATTAATATTAACGATTTCAGTAAACCTCTGGCATAATCAATTTTTAGTGGTTCAAAAACGTCAAAAATAAGGATTAAGTGGCATAAAATATGTAAATAGAGCATTTAATTGATTATTATTCATTCTTAGTTCTCCGGACGACCGATTACTGGCCTCTGACTCCTAATCAACCTCGACAATTTTTGATTTTTACCAGAGGTCTAGTGATTGGCCCGACTCTATTTGAACCTAATTCTCGCTGGAGAAGTCAAAATCTTGGGTCTCTAGATATCGATTAGCCAATGACTATGAAAATCCTCGTCTCTAGGGCTTGAAAAACTTGTAGGGCTTCTATTTTCGGGTTAATCAAGGAAAATTCCCTCAACAGCACTTCGCTTAAACTATAGCGTTTTTCAGTCTGCTGAGGTACAAAAGTTATGGGTTTTAGGCAAAAGGGAAGAAAAATAGATGTACCTCACTAGCTTAGGAAACGCTATATATTGGGACTAAGTGTATTAGAGTATATGTACTTGAGTCTATACTCTTTTGGGCTTAATCTAGTCCGCCTTAAGACTTGGTAGATTATTTTAACGCAAGTCTATGTTGCGGTTAATTTTGGGCTTTCGCTGCCGAAAAACTTGGCTAAGATTTTCCCCGATAATGCTAGGAATATTCAACTATTAAACTGGCGATCAATCCTGCCTTCCTAAAACTGTAAATTTGACAAAAACTGATAACTGACTACTGTTTTGAATTAAGCGACTAAGAGGAAATCGTTGGCTGTTAGGCTAGGATTACCAGTTAAAACCGCAAAATTGGCACCAGTTCCCAAACCCGCTACGCTACCATTTTGGTTATAGAATAGATGGCCAGTGCCACTGCTATAAACAATAAAAGCATTACTAGCGGCAACTAAACTATTATTAGCAACGACGGCGAAATTACTAGGCTGATTAAAACCGTTACCAACCCCACTGGTTAAAGCGGCAAAAGTGGTTTTACTCAGAACTATTTTATCTTGATTAACCACGAAATCGCTGATCGTATCTACCCCAAAATCGCTGGCAACAAAAGCACGAGTAGAGCGATATTCAATTTGATCAATTCCTGCTCCACCCGTGAGAGTATCATTACCCGCATTACCTGCGAGAGTATCATTTCCTAAGTCACCATTGAGGATATTATTGCCACTATTACCTGTGATGCGATTATTAGCTGCGTTACCAGTGCCGTTAATCGGATTCGTGCCAGTCAGTTGTAGGTTTTCTAACCCATTTGTGAGGACGGTGCTGACAGCGCTTTCGAGAGTATCGGTGATGGTAATCGTCGCCATTGCCCGGGCGATCGTGGAGTTGACTGGGTTGGACAGGGTAACGGTAAAGGTTTCGTCCGCTTCGTTGAGGGTATCGTTAGCGATCGGGACGCGAATAAAAGCGGTGGTTGTATTGGCTGGAATCGTCAAAATTCCCGAGGACGCGGTGTAATCCGTGGCGGTGATCGCCGTGCCGTTGACGGTGGTGTAGTTGACGCGGATCGGTTCACCGAAAGGGCCGTTAAGACGGACGGGGATCAATGCGTTCGCTTCCAATCCCTCCAGGAAGATCAGGTTATCGATCGTCAGGGTCGGTAGGTCATCGTTGGCGATCGTTCCCGTGATGGATTCCGTCGTCCCGCGGGTATAATCGACTCCTGGCGTGATCGCGAGAGAGATGGTTTCATTGGGTTCGATGAGCGCGTCGCCGACGGGATCGAGGGTGATGATCGCCGTACTTGCGCCCGCGTTAAAGCGTACCGTTCCCCCAGTCGCGGTAAAAGTGAGCGCCCCAGTTTGGGTGTAGTCGGTGGTCAAGGTTGCAGTTCCCGTGACGTTGAAGTTGACTGTGAGGGGATTGGTGAACGGGCCGCGACGGGTGAAGGTGTACAGGAGGTTCGGCGTACCGTTCTCGGTGACGGTAGCCGGGGAAACGGTTAGGGTGATGTCTGGAAGGTTCGGTAAACGACCGATCACGGTGTCGCCGTTGAGATCCATCTCGAAATCTCGCTCTAATTGTAATGCCGTCGGGGAGGTGGGGGCGATCGGAGCGTCATTTCCCGCAAACTGCCAGTCCGCGTCCATCGTCCAAAGTTCGAGCGCGTTCGTCGTCGTGTTTCGCCAGACGATCTGATTAATTCCGTTTAGGGTTTCCGCGCCGAGAATCTGTCGTCCGGGATTGGAGGTTTCCGTCAGGGGTGTACCGTTAATCGCCCCGATCGCCGTATCTCCTAAGCTCGTTCGGGCGTAGAGTCGGTTCAGGGTATCCCGGACGATCGCGACCGATCCCGCCGCTTCAAGGTTGCTGAAGGTCATACCGATCCGGCCGTCTCCGTTGGCGTCGAACTGGAATTTTTTCTCTAGATTGTACGCATCTAGGGTATTTAATCCGTTTGTACTATCCCCGCCGAGCCAGCGCCAATTCGTATCGGTGTACCAAACCTGAAGATAGTTATTGCGGGTATTTTTCCATAAAATCTGGTTGAGTCCGTCGATCCGCTCGACTGCGAGTGCTTGCCAATCGGGATATTGACCGATCCGGAGCGGTGTATCCTCTAGGCTATAAAGCGGTAGGGTTTCTTCGCTCGATCGCGCGTAGAGACGATTGGCCGAATCGCGGACGAGGGTGATATTATTGCCGAGACTCGCAGGTTCGATCGCTGTGTAAACATCGTTATCGGTGAGGGTGATAACCGCGCCGCTCGTGGCTCCGAGGGTGTAGCCAGTTCCCTCGGCGATCTGTAAAAGAACGACTTCGTTCCCCTCGATCGCCGTATCCTCGATCGGGTTAATCGTGACGGTGGCGGTACTACTTCCCGCCGCGAAAGTAACTCTTCTGGTGAGATTACTGTAATCTACCCCGTTGGTAGCCGACCCAGCAAGGAGATAGTTCACGGTCAGCGCGTTCCCTATATTCCCGCTTCGGGTGAGGGTAAAAACGCCAGCGTTGGCTGGTTCGCCCGCGCTGGCATCGGTGACAGCCACGGTGATCGTGGTTACGGGACCGGCAGGAACGAAGACAAAAACCTCGTCGCCTAGACTGATATAGCCTTTGACCCGAGCGATCAGTTCATCGGGTTCCCCCAAAGGTTTAATCAGATAAATTTCTACTGTGTCGCTACTGAAAGGTCGTTGTTGGACGAGATAGTCCGCTCGCGAACCGCGTAGTTGAATCCGATCGCCCTCGGAAAAATTGGCATCTTGGATATCGGCGTAATCCTGATCGCCATCATTGCCGGTGTTACCGTCGTCGTAGCCGATCCAGTTCGCGCCACCGAGGATGAACAGATCCGCCCCCGCTCCCCCGTAGAGATCGTCCTGTTCGTTCCGTCCGGGGGTGGATGCGTTGGGGTTGACCCCGATCAGGCGATCGTTATCGTCTCCCCCGTACAGGGTATCCCATCCCCAACCGCCGATCAGAAAATCGTTCCCGTCCTCCCCGAAAAGCGAATCGTTCCCGCTATTACCGTCGATGGTATCATCGCCGCCGTTGCCTCGGAGGCCGCCATCCCTGAAGGTCAAGCTAAAAAGAAAACTATCCGATCCCCAACCGCCGAGAATAAAATCGTTATCCTCCGTACCGAATAGATTGCAACGCTCGATCGAGATCAGCGTATCGACTTTATTCCCAGTAATGACCGTACCGTTACCTGTCACGGTATCGTAGGTCATGAAAACTGGGCTACCGGAAAAATCGATCGAGTAGGTATCGGTTCCCGCACCGCCATCGACGGTATCGTTTCCACTCGACGAGAACAATCGATCGTTTCCTGCGCCACCGAAGAGGGAATCATTGCCTTCCCCACTGTCAAGATCATCGTCCCCGTCACCCCCGTCAAGGTTATCGGCTCCATTGCCGCCGAAGAGATCATCGTTTCCCCCGTTGCCGTAGAGGGTGTCGTCGTGATTCTCGCCGTAGAGGTTATCGGCATCGTTCCCCCCGTAGAGGAGATCTTTATCCTCGCCACCGTAGAGAACATTATTGCCAGGGTCGCCGTAGAGGGTATCGACCCCATCGCCGCCGTATAGCGTGTCTCTTCCCTCGCCCCCGTAGAGGAGATCGTTATCGTCATCGCCGTAGAGAATGTCATCGCCGCCGTTGCCCACAACGGTGTCGTTTCCTTTTCCCCCGCTTACGTTGGGGTCGTTGCCGCGGCCGCCGAGGAGGGAATCGTTAAATTCTGTGCCGATGAGAAGGAGGCGTTCTACAGAGATTAATAAATCTGTTTGATTCCCGACGATAATCCGCGGATTTCCCGAAGTGCCGCCGTAGTCCATCGTTATCGCCGTCGGCAGACTATTGTAAGTAGTGTCGTAGAGATCGGTTCCTACACCCCCGTTTAGGGTGTCATTGCCGCTACCGCCGACGAGGGTATCATCGCCGCCATCGCCGTTCACGACATCGTTCCCGAGACCACCGAGGAGATAATCGTTATCGGAACCGCCGTTGAGGATATCATCGCCACTATCGCCGGAGAGGGTATCGTTGCCCTGATTGCCAGAGATGGTATCGTTGCCCGCGCCACCTTGAATATTGAAGTCGTTGCCCGACCCTCCGAAGAGGACATCGTTGAAGGAACTACCGATGAAGTTATCGAATTTCTCGATCGAGTAGAAAAAGTCCCGTTCGTTCCCGACGGTGATCGTCCCGTTACTCGAGGTGATCGAGTAGGTCATTACTACCCGCGCTGCGGAGGCGTTATAGTCGGCGCGGTAAGTATCGATGTCGGTTCCCCCGTAGAGAGAATCGTTTCCCGCGTCTTGGTAGAGAATGTCGCTCCCCGCGCCGCCGTCAACGAGATCGTTCCCGTTACCGCCGTAGAGTTCATCGTTTCCCTCGCTCCCGTAGAGGGAATCGTTTCCCTCGTTGCCGTAGAGTTCGTCATTGTTGCTTCCCCCGTCGAGGTAATCGTTCCCGTTCTTACCGTACACCGAGTCATCGCCACTGTTGGCGAAAACCGTATCGTTGCCTGCGCCCCCGTCGATATTGTTATCGTTGGCGGTCCCGCCGAATAGATAATCGTCGAACGCGGAACCCAGAAAACCGCTAAAACTCTCGATCGAGGTAAAGGTATCTTTTTCTCCCGCCACCTCGATCGTCCCGCTCCCGGTCGCGATACTGTAGGTCATGATGACGTTGCTGATCGCGTTCCGATAATTGCCGACGAAGGTATCGGTTCCCCCCCCACCGTCGATGATGTCGTTCCCCGCCTCGGTAAAGAAGAAGTCGAATCCGTTGTCTCCGTACAGGGTGTCGTCACCCCCCCCGCCGAAAATTGTGTCGTTTCCGGCCAATCCCTCAATGATATCTGCGCTCGCGGTTCCCTGTAGATTATCGTCATTGTTCGTACCGACGATATCCTGCTTTTCGACCACTAGCTCCCGTCCGTCCACCACGATCATCTCGCGATCGTCTTCTTCCCGCCATCGGTTCAGAATTTCGGGCGATAGCTCCTGTCCGAGGACGAAAGCGGCAAAAATCGCTCCCTCGTCCCCTTTTGTATCGATCAGGTTCAAAGAGCGATCGATCGCGTGACCGATTTCTTCGAGAAGAAGGTTCACCAATCCCTCGAAACTTGTCTGGCGATCGGCGATATAAATAGTATCGGTGGCGATCGAGTAAGCCCCGCGTGCGCTGGGTAAGCGATCAGCTGGGAGGACTAAGATCGCTGGTAAGTTACTAAAATCTCCTCTTTGCCATTGAATGCGTAGGGTTTCCGCTTTGCTGGTGTCGTACTGATTGCCGAAAATTGCTGTTAAGTTTTGATAATAGGTTTCTGAATTGGCAAATTGAGCAAGAATGGCTTCTAGTCCCAATCCCATCAAGATATTGCCAGAATTAGCCGCGCTAGTCATGGTAAAAACTCCTTTTTGTTTGGCCTCTATTACTTGTTGCGGAGGAGGCTTGATTTTTATGCAGTGGCCAGAAAACTTGTTACATAATTTCATAATTGTGGGAGAGCCGTAGATCCGACCGATCCCAAAAAAACAATTAAGAAGTAACGATTCGATCGAAATTTTTGAATGGGTTAGGGAAGAAAATGCTGGTAGTTTTACTCCAGACAAGCCACTCTTAAAATTCTAAGTGACGATCAATATAGATCATCTAATTTTTTTGTAAATTATTGCTACAAATGTCTAAAAAAATGAGACCTTTAACATTAACAAAAATTCCTTGACAATATCTTACAAATATGATAGGGGAGCCGCCTTCTGGTAACTAAGGCTAATAGTTTACCGCTATCTAAACGAAAAAAAAGGAGTGAAAATAATCACTCCCACTGATAATCAAAAGAAAAACTGGCTTAAACCTAGAGAGCATTGGCTCCCGCTACTACTTCTAACAATTCTTGGGTAATAGCGGCTTGACGCGCTTTGTTGTAGGTACGGCTTAAAGTCCCAATTAACTCGCTGGCGTTCTCGCTGGCGTTACTCATCGCCGTCATCCGGGCTGCTAATTCACTAGCTGCCGATTCCTGGAGGGCGCGCAGTAATTGGTTATTTAAGTACAAAGGTAGGAGAGAATCGAGGATTTGGACGGGATTCTGCTCAAAAATCATGTCTTGGGGAAAAACCTGCGCCGGTTGGCTGGCCATTTTTTCCCGTTGTACCTTAAATTTTCC
>JBIPMW010000317.1:0-6869 GCA_044376455.1 Crocinitomicaceae bacterium
TAAAAACCGTACGAGATAAATAGCCGCCAAATTCTCTTTTAATCCTTGTATCTTTCCATAATCCCCAGATGTGAAGTCTTCCGGCTACATACTTCCAATCGGTTTCTTCTACACAAAACAATTGTGTGGCAACATTGATTAAATTTTCTTGAATTTCTCGCGTAGTAATGCCATCTCGTAATCGAGAAGTTAATCCTGATTCTAAAGCGAGGGGATTTACTTCTAACCCTTCACACGCCCATTCGACTACTTGCCGAATTTTGGTGATGTCTAAGGGTCGAGTTTCTCCATTTCTCTGAATTACATTAATCATTTATTTACTCCTACAGATTTTTAATTTTACTTTAATAATCCTAGCGTTTATTCAATATTAGGACGGTCATTTTTTTCTGATTTTTCGTAAGTCGCTTCTATAGCTTTATCAATCCAAGCATTGATTTGATCATGCCTAATTTCTCCATGATCGACTTCATCATCAACTTTATTTTCACTCTTAATTCCTATATTTGAATAAAGTAATAAGAAATTGTATAAATCAATTTCGTTGACCGATTGTATTAACTCTGTAAGAACTTGTTTAGCGTCCATTGTTATTTATCTTGAGTGTAATTTAATTTGAAGTAATTACATCTTTGTCGGTTGCCAATTGATTGATATTCTCAGTCTATCATAAGTCCCAGCTTTTATAAAGCCACACTCTTCTAAATATTCTATTAAAGGTTTAATTCGTGTTCTAGGAAACCCTAGAGTATCAGCTAATTCTGTAATATTAATCATTGTAAATTTGCCGTTATTTTTTTCTTTTATTGACTTTGCAGTAGATATAATGATCTGTCCTTTTATAGCCAAATAAGCTTTTAAGTTGCCATAATATTGTTGTCCTTTTGCTGTCTTTAAAGAGTTAATTATAGCAGTCTCATTGCCGTTAAAACACAGGTTGCAAGGATTAACATAGCAAGGGCATTTATACAGATAAGTGCCGTCGGGAAGGGATTGTCCTTTTGGGATGATTTGTGTTGACATTTATTTATCCTGAGTGTAATTTGTTTTTAGTTGAGATGCCCGTTCAATTTCTCTAGCTAGGTAGCCGATATGAAAAGGTTGAATACTGGGACAATCGGCAATTATTTGACGGATTAGCTTCAAAGGATTCTTACCTTCCCATTTTCCCACAAATTCACCGTTAGGGGTTAGCTGACTGACTGTGGTATTGTTTCCATCCGTTTCTACTAAGAAGTTACCAGCAGGATCACTGTAAGATTGAATCTCTTTGTTAATAATCAATTGATATTGATTATTAATTAGCTGTTCTACATTTTCCCAACAATCATCGTAAATATGGGCTGATTGACTAATAGTAATCAGTGGACCCATTGTTAAATCGTACTCAGATTCACTAGCAATTTCATCTCTGATATGACGCTGTAAAGCCCGTAATCCCATTGCATTAGCTGGCCAAGCGGAAAACATATCATTACTTCTAAAGGTAGCTGTTAAAGAGAGTTCATTATCTACTACTCTTACCCAGATATGATTGAGGCAGGGAGATCCGCTGTGATTATGATCTGAATCGCCTACCGAGCGGCCTCCTCGGTCAATAGAATTTGGTACTATTTCCCACCCGTCAGAATCGAAAAAAAGCTCGTTTGATCGGGAAAGCTGACTTTTTAAAGCCAAGCTGTAACATCCACTGGTAAGACTTTGGGGGTTTCCACTTCCGCTATCCCACAAAGACATAACGGCACTAGCTGAGTCATTTTCTTCAATCAATTTGTTGATAACTGCTTTAATCTGGTCTTGACCAAACCAAGAGCGTAATCGCTGACCATAGGTATATTTAACCCCTTCTCGATAATCAGCATCATTAAGTATTTGTGGAATATAGTTCTTTAGATACTCTCTGTCTAAAGGTAGATAGTTAGGTTCTGGAAAATAAAAGTCTTTCGGTTCATCGGTAACTATCGCCATTAAGTCGATTAACTCTTGCCATTTACCATCATACCCAGTAGGTCTGATAGTGCCAATAGTTTTGATTCTTTGCAATATTTTTATCCAAGTTTCAGCAATAGTTTTGCCCTCAACCCGATGCCCATAGCGCGGCCCGGGTTTTACCTCTGATGTAGGTTCATTGTAGGGAAAAACCATCGGTTCTGCCCACGAACCAAGGGTTCCTACTTCTACTATTGATTTTATATCTATATCCCGTTCAAGATTTGGTATTAAAATCATAGAATATCGTAATTGATTTAAAACTTCTAAAGGAATATCTAAATCGATGTATCCTTTTACTAAAGAATCAATTGCCCAGCACTCTTTCCCTACATAATTCTTCCCTCTATAAACTCCATTCTCAAAGAAATCTTTCAAGCATTGAACACTACCAGAATTTTTGTCTTCTTGGGTTAAATCCATTACAACAAGATAACGAACGTGAGGATTGGCCAATAAATTACGGACTAAAAAGTTAATTCCCCTTGACGCGCTATAAAGATTACCAATTACGGCATAATCAGAGGGATCGAGTTTTGCGGCTACTGACTTAGCAGGAGTCCATCCTGTACAGATAGCAATATAGCCACTGCCTAAAATCAACTGATTGGGCTTGTAGATTGCATTAAACATTGGCTTTTCCTTTTTCTTTAATATTGGGTTGCTTCCAAGTTTCTATTTCTTTCAGAAATAAATCAGATTTAGGTTTCCAGTTTTCTATTTCTTCTAGAAGCAAGTCCAGTTTTGCGTTGATTTCTTCAAGAGTCATGATCATAATTAATTTTGCCCTTATTTTGTTGAGAGATATAGAAACCAATAACCAATAACTAATAACTAATAACTAATAACTGGCATTGTGGTATTACTCTGTTTTTTGCCACGGATTATCATCTAATCCCCATCGATGCTTAAGAAAAGCTTTGTACATATTTTCTCTGACCATCATTTGTTCGTAAAGCTTGATCAGGAAATCCTGCGCTTGCTCTTGGCTCATTTTTTCTACCTGAGACTGAAAAGAACGAATATTGAACTGCTGTTCTAAAGAAAGTTCGATAGGTTGAGACATGATTACTCCTAAATTAAAATTCAGACTCTTCTTTTTGAGGTTCAAATCTATTATCAAAGTCTTCCAACGTTTGTTTTAAGCAGTGATAAAAGCCGTTAAATTCGTCAAAAGGTTCCCAGTCTTTTTCGTGATGTTTAAGTAGCTTTCTTGCTAACTCTGGTTCAATGGGAACATAGATGTAATCTTCTAGCGTGAATTTATCTTCCACTGTCTAACTCCTCCCAAAAATTGTCAAAACAAGTGATTTTCATCTCTAATCTTCTGTTAAATAAATCTTGAAAATTAGGATTATCAATTTCTTTTTTTATTCTATCAGAGTATTCATGTAAAAAAGAAATAATGTTTTCAACGCTGATAGCATTGTTAGCTTCATCTTGATAATATTGTTCTTTTTGAGCATCCGACATTTTATCCCAAATTTGACTTCTTAATTCTATTAAGTCTTTTTTAAGGTTTTTTATTAGATTCGCATCCATACCATAACACCTCTTTTAGATGATTATCTCTTTTTGATCGCCATTTTTTTCGAGTATTAACCGAGTATCTTTTTCTACCTGAGATTTAGCGTATAAAGCCATAAACTTTAATCCTTTGCGAATAATTTCAGGCTCCGATAAATTCAACTGCTGAGATATTTCTTCGAGATGTTCTGAGCTTTTCCCATTAAACTCTATTTGAAATTGTTTGATACTCATGTTTTAGCTCTTTTTGATATACGATTCTTTGGGGTCTTCTGGGACTAAATCAACAACCCCCACTAAGTTTCTTGTCCAAGAATCAAGATTGATTAAATCATCCGTTAGGGAATGAAAGGTAGTTTCTGAGGGTACATTCTGACGAAAAACACGCCCATATTCTAATGCTTTCTCAAAAGCCTCCTGATCAGAAATTGATCCAGAAAGATTATCTAACCAGTTTTTAGACTCTGATAAATTGTTTCTCATAATGTACTTACCTCTGTAAATTTACTATAACCAAACTGTACGCCTTCTTACTTGAATTGTCAAGATAATTTTGATACACTAAGATTAGAAAAATTTATATTAATACAAATGTTCGACACTGCTATTGGAGTTGCGGGGAAATTTTTAGAAAATCCCACGATTAAGGCTAATGCCTCTCTATCCTTTTCTGTGGCTACAGGCTCTACCATGACTACCGATGCCGTTGGTAATCCAGTTATGCGAGCATCTTCTATAGAGTCTGTAGTAATTGCTTGTTGGCTACAGCAGGCAAAACCTCCTGTAGCGGAATTACAAGAAGGTAGTTATCTCGATTGTGAATATTTTGAGGGAAGATTGGTAAAGCCTAAAGATTACCCGTTCCCGATCATGAGTACAGGAGAATTACAGGTAACAATTAATGGCAGAATCGGACTTGTGAGACAGTTAAATGTGTTTGAGTCCCCGACGGGTCAACAGCTAGGAATTGCCGCAAAACTAGGACGGAGAATTAAACTTTATGCAAGATTTGATCAGGGTAGTTAAGCATCGGAACCTTTTAGGTAGCCGAGGTATCCTGAAACAATTGCTACGATAACATTGCCGTAGGTGTCAGTAGTTTCAGGAGTAAAGAAAGAATGAATCAAGCAGGCGAAAACAATTAAAACACAGACAATAGACGGGTCTAGTTTAAGATATGACATTGCTATTATCATCCTCTATAAAAATTTTGTTTAGAATTGGTCTATCACTAATTGTTAACTTTAATTCGTCTTTCGTCCATTTTGTGAATATTGAATCGTATCCATAGATATATTTTAAATTATCGTCGACAATAACTCCTGTCTTTTTCAGTGCGTCATTAACATATTTTGCGCTGCCACAAACATTATCAGGGTCACGCCCAAAGTTTTTAATTCGCCATTCGTAAAGCATCCATACTTTGTCAGGAAAACATGGAATTTTTTGTTCTATAATAAGTTTTTGTATATCAAAGTCCCATTCTTTTTTAGTAGTTGCGCTTTTAAATTTATTTGCACGAGCGTATCTTATTTGTTCATTAAGAGTCGGCGGAAGTGGACAGATAAAAATCGCTTTCATAATTTTATGGGGCGATACTTTTTAAATATCATTAGCAAATCATCAGGAATTGTACCAAGTTGACCAGTGCCATAATTGATTTTTACCTCTTCAAAAGGTAACTCAACTGACGAAACACCCTTAAAAGAACCCGTATTGCATACCCAATCTAAAACACGACCAAAAGCCGCTTTTATCTCTCTTGTTTGTCGGGTATCTTGGGTAAAATCAATGCCACTGGAATACTCTACATCAGCCTCAGAAAACTCAGGATATGGTTCCCGACTGTAGCCACGATAGCCGCCATATCCCCACGATCTACCAATTGCTGTAGATAAGTGAATTTGCCCGTCTATATCGATTATGTAGTCGTTAGAACCTAAAGTCCGCCAACTATCAGGAGCGATAGCCCGATTAAATCCATCGGTAATATTGCCTAGTCTAGCTTTAATTATCGGAGCAGGATTGCTGATAATTGGAGTATTTATACTGACATAAGTTAATCTAAAATTTTGGAATTTTAGATTAACTCTTAGTCTTTCCCGGTGACGGGTAATCTCTAAGGGTCGATCTGCCCCTCTATCGCCTTCAATGATTGATTGAACAAAGTAAATCGCACCAGTGACGGCATCTTCTGATAAAGATACTGATGGTGCGAAAATAGAGAGGTCATCAATGCTAAAAATCATTAGGAAATTTTGCTCAATAGAGGACAACTGGTGTCTTTGACTGGACAAAATGGACGATGATCGAGATCAGTTCTGAGTTGACCTTTACACCGGTTACAGACTGGATAACCTAGCGCTTTCAGATTGTTATAAGTAACTTCATTGGTTCCATTTGTCAGGGGAAGGTTTTTAGTTCCACCTGTCACAGTGGGTAAAGTTTCTTCGAGGGTTTCTTTGCTTGCCATAATTGTTAGAAAGATAAAGTTTATACCGCTACATCTAGGGTGCGTAATTCAGCTACTCGTAACTGCTGAGAGGCTTCCCCAGTACCTACGGGATCAACGTCAAGAGTTTTGTAGCCGAGCCACGCTAACCAAGTTGCGCGAATCCGACGATCAAATTGAGTGACATTATCAAAAGTGATTTGAAACGGCATCCCTACACCAACACCTAACGCACCGGCTCCAATTAAATAACCAGTACGGGTAGTTTTAGCACCTAAAGAACCGCCCAATGTTTCACTTTGAACACCGGGTTGACCAGCCGCTCCGACACCGACACTATTGCCAGTTTCAAAAATATGGAATTTTTCTACCAACCCTAAATACGAGCTAACCCTTCCAGTATCCCCAGGGGGAATATAAGACGGATTGAGAATATTTAGTAAAGCGTCAAGATCGCGAGTCGTATTTGCTTGCCAATCGTCATCATAACTCTCTTTTAATTGCAGAATTTGAGTCGAATTTAGGAATAACAAATACGTCTGGTCAGGGTACATCTGGAACCTGTTATCGTGGGCGTATTGATATAATCGCCGCAAGAATCCTTTGGTAAAAGTTCCATCATCTCCTGTTGCCGATAGTCCAGTGGGGGAAGTAACGAGACTGCCTTTTTTATTATACAAATGCAGTGACGTGCTATCAAGCATAGTTTTGATCATGGTATTATCAAAACTTGCATAGTCGTAATACAGCGTATTCTGCATCCAATCAATCATCCCCATCGCACTAAAATATTCAGTGAAAGTTGGGATAGAAACAGGTCGGATTGCAGTAGAAGCACCTACTTTACCGCGCCCATATTCAAAGATTTCTGCCGATACGCTAGACGCACTATTATTATCTG
>JBIPMW010000009.1:0-19161 GCA_044376455.1 Crocinitomicaceae bacterium
GCGACTAGACCAAATGTCAACGCTAGAGTTATTGCGTGGCATCAATGAACAAGACCACGAAGTACCGCGTGCTGTTGAGAAAATCATTGATCAAATCAATCTTTTTGTAGATGCCTGCTTTGATCGCATGCAAAAAGGCGGCAGGCTATTCTATATAGGAGCAGGTACCAGTGGCCGTTTGGGCATCGTAGATGCCAGTGAATGCCCACCGACATTTGGCGTCGATCACGGGCGCGTTATTGGGCTCATTGCAGGTGGAGATACCGCTATTCGCAAGGCGGTTGAATTTGCCGAAGACGACACAGAACAAGGCTGGAAAGATATTTCAACACACCAACCAACTGCACTGGATACTGTGGTAGGTATTGCAGCATCTGGCACCACACCATATGTAATCGGCGCTTTGAATTCAGCCAATCAAGCTGGGCTACTAACCGCCGGCATTACTTGCAACCCGGGTTCTCCATTAGCTGAAGTTGCCCAAATTACAATGGCACCAATCGTTGGGCCCGAATTTGTAACGGGCAGTACACGCATGAAATCTGGTACTGCACAAAAGTTAGTACTCAACATGATTTCCACCAGCCTCATGATCAAACTAGGCCATGTGAAAGGGAACAAAATGGTTGATATGCAACTGAGTAATGACAAACTTGTCGAGCGCGGTGCAAAAATGGTCGCCAATGAATTACAACTTGACCTCGTCACCGCCAAAGAACTTTTACTTAAAAATGGCTCTGTGCGCAAGGCAGTAGAAGCCTATCAAAACAAATAACATGACCGCATTTGATCCAAATGGCGTTGGTATAGCCAATGGGAATATTTTTGGTTTTCCTTATTCCGAACAAGAAGCTGACTTAGTTATTGTTCCTGTACCATGGGATGCTACGGCTTCTTATGGAAAGGGCACAAGCAAAGGCCCTCAAGCGATTTTAGATGCCTCTACCCAACTCGATTTCTTTCATCCGAATCTCGACAAAGCCTACGATACCAAAGTCTACATGTCGCCCGTTTCTCAAGAATGGCTAGACATCAACGACCATTTGTGTGCACAGGGTCTCGAATACATTTCATTTTTAGAGGAACATGGCGAAGAACTTGCCCAAAAACAGTTTGGCCACGTGTTGGAAGCAATTAATGATGCACACCGGGCTTTGCGCGAAAACTTATTTGAGCGCTGCACCCATCTACTCAATGCCGGGAAAATCCCTTGTGTCTTAGGCGGTGAACACTCTACCCCACTCGGATTGTTGCAAGCTTTGGATGCCAAATACACCGATTATGGTATTTTACAAATTGATGCACATGCCGATCTACGCGATGCTTATGAAGGATTTGAGCAATCGCATGCCAGCATCATGTTCAATGCCTTAAAGGATCTTAAAAACCTCGCTCAACTTACCCAAGTGGGCATCCGCGATGTTTCAGAAAGAGAAGTACAGCTATCGGCAGCACACCAAAAGGTCAGTACTTTTTATGACTGGCAGCTTAAAAACGAACAATACCAAGGAAGTACATGGGCGCTACAGTGCGAAAAAATCATTGCGACTCTCCCTCAAAAAATTTATATCTCTTTTGATATTGATGGGCTTAAGCCTGAATTATGCCCCCACACTGGAACGCCAGTAGCCGGAGGTTTTGAACTCCAAGAGATCGCTTATTTATTATTTGAAGCAGTCAAAAGCGGACGCCAAATCATTGGTTTTGACCTCAACGAGGTTGCTCCCGGGGCAGACGGTGATTGGGATGCCAATGTTGGCGCAAGAGCCCTGTGGCATTTGGTTTGCGCAACTGAATTATCTAGAAGAAAGCACGCATGATCAAGAAAAGTCCTCAAATTTTCGGTGCCATCGCATTGGTTTGCGCATCGCTATCTCTTTTTAGTGTCTGGAATTTATTGCAATGGGATTTCCTCAATTGGGGAACACAACTTTTTCTATTCCCTTTCATTTGTGCCATTAGTGTCATGGGTTTCTTTAGCAAAGCCGATCCTTCCTGGAGTAAAATTTTATTGTATGCACTCATTCTGGTGCAAGTGACACTTTACTTTTTGGTTTTCAAATTCCAAGACCCCTACACACCTCAACTTCTTTTGCTGCTGCTGCCAACATTACTCGCTATTCAAGTTTTACTAGCCGGTAAGTTCTGGAGAAGACAACACGGGAAAGGCCTCATCGAAAACAAATGGTTCATTGCATTTTGTCTATTGACAGTTTTTGCCATTGGCTTAGAAACCAAAGCCGCTTTAAATGCTGAACTACAGTTACTCTATTTTGGCATGAGCCTTCAAACCATTGGCGTAATATGGTTTTTCGGCCTCCGTATTTTGAGCACAAAGTAAAAGGGCTTAAGGCTTCAGCACACGTCCATAACCAGCCACCCTACTATTCCAGTAAGATGAATTTTCGATATCTACAATTGAAATGCCGATACTCGAACTCGAATGGATCATTTGCTTGGGCGCACCTCTTTCGCTGATCAGAATACCCACATGATTCACTTCGCCACTATTTGAGAAAAAAACGAGGTCACCAATTTGGGCATCTTCAGGCGTAATCTTTACTGCAAATTCATATTGCTCGACTGCCCTTCTCGGCAAGGTTACTCCTTCTTTATCAAAAACATACGATGTAAACCCACTGCAATCAAAACCAGCAGGATTTGCTCCGGCGGTCAGATAACTTACCCCCAAATGCTGTTGGGCTTCGGCGACGATTGCTTGTTGTTTTTTAAGCGCGAGCGCTTCTTGTGAATAAGCCGGTAACGCATAGTTGTTTGCAGGCGATACTTTGAAGTCTGCAAAAAAAATGGTGCTAAACTGTTTCCATGCATCGAGATCTTGCCTTGATTTTAACGCTGACAATGCTGAACAGTGATGCGTTATGTCGGTATATAACGCCTCGAGTTCTGTTTGATGCGCCATCATAAGTTGCTGCCCCTTTCTTTGTTTTTTTAAATCAAGAAGGTAGTTTATTGCCCAATTGAACTCGGCTTCATGGCGCTTTTTCCATTTTGTTTGTTGGGCCAATTCCAAAACACTGATGGCTTTGTAATAACTTGGTAAAAGCGAATAATCATAGGCTGGATCGTTGAGCAGCCGCAGCGTTTTTTTGTATACCAGTTGATAATATCCTTGGTCAAAAAGTTGTTCGAGTCTGTCAAAACGCAAATTTTGAGCAGAGATATTTGAAGCAATCGAACAGAAAAAAAAGAAGAAAGCTAGTGTTTTGCGGCTAGTTGGCATAAAGTTTCCCATTCATAAAAACAACAGAGGTCTGGTTGGGAAGCTTTACGAGCACTTTATTGCCAAAAATATCAAACTCTGCATTTGGAAAATTAGTAAGCTCTTGTATTTTGCCGTCAACCAAAGCCGAAACACCTCCGATGATATTGCGATAAACAAGTACGTTGTTTTTGAGCAGATAGGTCTGAGGACGATAGGTTGCCACTTGAATTCTTTGGTTGTTGCTATAGGCAAAAAGGTAGGAGTTTTCCATCCAGACACAGATGTCATCCTTAACGTCCCAGAATTCAGAAGAAAAATTCGAAAGTGCTGTTTTTTGACCAGCCTGATAATGCCATAAATTGCCATTCATATCTTCGTAAACAACAAAACCTCTTCCGGCTTTATACTGCTTGATTGGAAAAGACTCTACTTCTTGAAACACCCCGCTGTCAAAAACATAAAAAGACTGTGTGTAGGGGTCTTTGAAACACATGACCTCGGTGCCGAGCTGAAAATTGAGCACCTCTTCATTGTAGGTTCCTATTTCAAACTTTTGCCCCCTCCAATAAACAAAGTAAGTATTGCTGTTGTCTTTGTACACCACTAAATTTTCTCCGATGGAGGCGTTCATGGAAAGACCATTTGTAATGGTCACCAAACTTTCCATTTTTTGATTCCAATAAACGTTTAAAGATTGATAACGGGTGTCTTCATAAACGATAATGCTGTCTTTAACAATGAATTCACGACCAAAATTGGTGAGCGGAGTAAATTTGCCGGCATCCCACATTCGGACACCATTGGCAATTTTATAGGCCATAAGGTGATCTGAAACTTGATATTCTACATTTAGGGTAGTGACGTCAATGCGCTCTTTACCGTCGTAGAGTTTGAGGTTACCACGTGTATCAATGTAAGCCACTACTTCATCACCTGCCTTGTAACTCACTATAGGTTGTATTTCAATTGGACGAAAATAGCCGTCTTGGAAAGAAACAAAAAAATTGTTGAAGTCAAGGGTTGGAACGATTCCTTGGGCGTGAGTCAAGGTTGTTGACAAAACCAGAAGAAGTCTGCCAGAAAAATGTGGAAAGCTCATTACTCAAAATTACCAATTTTACTTCAATAAACGTATCTTCGTGGTGCTTATCTAAAATGCCATGAAAAAAACTCTTTTATTAGGCCTCTTCCTCAGTTCCCTGACCAGTTGGAGCCAACAAAAAATTACCTACGTCGCTTATGACCTTCCGAATGGTCTGCACGTCATTTTACACGAAGAACACGCTACTCCTATTGTTGCGGTATCCGTACTTTATCATGTGGGCTCGAAAAATGAAAATCCGGATCGTACTGGTTTTGCACATTTTTTTGAGCACCTTTTATTTGAAGGTTCAGCAAATATAGGTCGAGGTGAATACAGTGAGCTTGTTGAAAAAAACGGTGGAACACTCAATGCCAACACTTCCCAAGACCGCACTTACTATTACGAAATCCTACCTTCGAACCAAACAGAACTCGGTCTCTGGTTAGAAAGTGAGCGCATGTTGCATGCCAAAGTCGATATCAAAGGAATTGAAACACAACGCAGCGTTGTCAAAGAAGAAAAAAGACAACGCGTTGATAACCAACCTTACGGATCATTTTTTACCGAAATTTTTAAACGCGTTTTTACCAGCCATCCTTACAACTGGGCTCCAATCGGCAGCATGGAACACCTCGACGCTGCACAAGAAGAGGATTACATCAATTTCTACAAAACCTTTTATGTCCCCTCAAATGCTACGCTCTCTATAGCTGGCGACATCGATATTGCCCAAACTAAAAAATGGATTGACCAATACTTTGGAAGCATCCCAAAAGGACAAGCTATCAACCTTTACCGCGATTTCATCAGCCTCAGCGATGATGCCTTTAAAGCGCGCTACCAAGTGGATAAATCTAAATTTGACGCCAAGAATTTCTTAGCGAGCTCGCAACCCGAAGCAAAAAAATTAATTGCTGCCTATTTAGCAAAGCCCTGCACTATTGAGCGCACAAAAAAAGACAGCAGCCCAATTATTGGACAAATCAAAGACACCATCTATGATAACATCCAATTACCAGGGATTTTTATCGGCTATAAAATGCCAGCACAAACACACCCCGACACCTATGCGCTTGAGTTTTTAAACGAAGTGTTGTCCGGAGGAAGTTCTTCGCGCATTAATAAAGAAATTGTTGAAAAACGCGAATTGGCGCAATATGCCTTTTCGTTTAACTACGGTCTGGAAGATGCCGGCATCGGTATTTTTGCGGCAATTATTCCCCAGGAAGTTGCCTTGGATACAGTGCTCAATGCGTTTGATGCTCAAATAGCGCGCATTAAATCAGAACTCATCAGTGAAGAAGAGTTTCAAAAAGTGCGCAACAAGTTTGAAAATGACATTGCGTCTAGTAACTCAAGCATTGCCGGAATTGCCGAAAATTTGGCAGATAACCATGTGTACTATGGTGACGCAAGTCGCGTGAACACTTTGCTCGATAACTACCTCAAAGTGAGCCGAGAAGATATCCTCCGCGTGGCTAAAACTTACTTGAATCAAGACGCACGCGTCATCCTTTACTATTTACCTAAAGAAAAATAAGCCCAATGAAAACCATCATACTGACCCTCGCATTAGCAAGCACAGCACTTGTTCAGGCACAAATTGATCGTTCGAAGCGCCCAGATGCGGCTGCGGCTCCAAAAATCAATATTCCTGCTTCTCAGGTATTTACTACATCCAATGGCATCACGGTAGTTTTATCTGAAAACCATAAAATTCCGAAAGTTTCCATTGAGTATAGTTCAGGTTCTAGCCCAAGAATATTAGCGGATAAAGCTGGTCTTGACGATTTCACAGGAGAATTACTCATGACTGGCACGCAAACGCGCAGCAAGGATCAACTTGACCGCGAAATCGATTTCATCGGTGCCAACCTCAGCGCAGGTGGCGACGGCATGTACCTCAATTGCCTTACAAAACACCTCGATAAGGGGCTTGAGCTCATGACAGACGTCATGTTCAATGCGAGCTTCCCAGAAAGTGAAATCGAGCGCTTGCGCAAGCAAAATTTATCTGGCTTGCAGTCAACCAAAGCAGACGCTGGCCAAATGGCAAAAAACGCAACCAAAAAGATCAACTTCCCAGGACATCCTTACGGCGAGGTCATGACGGAAGAAAGTCTCAAAATCATCACACGTGCAGATATAATTGCGCACTACAAAGCAAACTTTTCACCGGCTGGATCCTATTTAGTGATCGTGGGCGATATCAACCGTGCACAGGCTGAAGCGCTCGTCAACCGTTATTTTGGTGCGTGGCAAGGTGCACCAGCTTACAATGCAACTTTAGGCAAAGGTCAGTTTGACAAAGGCAATCGCGTCATATTTGTTAAAAAACCAGGCGCGGTTCAATCTGTCGTTTACGTCACATTTCCAATTGACATCAAAACTGGTGATAAAAACCAGCTGCCACTTACTGTTTTAAATGGTATTCTTGGAGGCGGAGGTTTTGGAACGCGTCTTATGCAGAACCTGAGGGAAGACAAAGCTTTTACCTATGGCTGCTATTCTTCCTTGAATATTACCGAAAATGGCTCTTGGATGTCTGCTGGTGGTAATTTTAAAAATGCCGTCACCGACTCCGCCATTACAGAAATTTTGAAAGAATTTTCAAACATCATTCAGGCCGCAGTAACAGACGAAGAGCTAGCACTCACCAAAAATAATATGGCCGGGGGTTTTGCGCGTTCATTGGAAAGCCCGCAAACGATGGCTCGTTTTGCGCTGAATACCATCAAATACAAACTTGCTCCTGATTATTACCAAAGCTATTTACAACGCCTTGAAAGCATTACCAAAGAAGATGTGTTGCGCATGGCACAACAGTATTTCACAGCAAGCAACTGTCATATCATTGTAGTGGGTAACGAAGAAATCTTACCGAAACTGCTGCCTTTTGACGCAGACGGCCGCATTGAAAAACTCGATGCTTTTGGCAATGAATTAAAAGATATCAAACCAGCAGATATCGATGCGCAGACGCTTATCAATCGCTATGCAATGGCGCTCACTGCCACAAAAAATCCGAAAGAACTCAGCAAAAAAGTAAAGGCACTCAAATCCTATGTGAGGGTTTCAGAATTGAGCAATGGTCAAATGCCATTTACCTTAACAAGTACCGATTATTTTTGGGCACCTACCAACGAGGCCAGCAAAATGGAAATGCCTGGTATGGTCATTCAAAAATCATATTTTGACGGGAAAAGTGGCTACAATTTCAGCATGCAGGGCGGCCGTGAAGACCTCGGTGCCGAACAACTTGCTGCCAAAATGAAAGCCAGTGGATTTATCCCAGAATTGGGTTATTTAGTCAATGGCATGACAAACGAAATCAAAGGAATAGAAACCATCGATAACAAAGCATGTTATTTACTTTACACCAACGATGGAACAGCTGAAAGTTTTGATTACTATGACGCCACGACTTTCTTAAAGTACAAAACCATCAATGTGCGTAAAGAAGGTGAACAAACCGTCGAAACATCAATTACGTATGATGATTATCAGAACATCGATGGTTATCTTTTTGCCCAGAAATACACCATTAATATGGGGAAAATGTCCTTCAATGCTGTTATAAAAAGCATTCAAGTCAATCCAAAAGAAGTTTTACCAAAAGATTTCTAAACTATCCTATATTCAACGCGAAGGGCCGCCATATGGTGGCCCTTTTTTTATACTTTTAGTGCATGAAAATGATTGGTCTTTTTTCCTTACTAATGGTTTGCTTTACAAGCCAATTGAACGCACAGAATATATTAATATCTAGCGGGCAATTTTTCGAAGGCGAACCCTATCTTGCTATTGACCCTACCAATCCGCAGCGCATGGTTGCAGCTTGGATGGGTTTTCAATTCAATGAAAAAATAGTCATTAAAAGTGCGGTGTCTACTGATGGTGGTCTGAGCTGGTCCTCACCAATATGGCAAGCGCATCAGCAAGTAGGCAATAGCAGTGCAGATGTCTCTATGGCTTTTGATGGACAGGGTAATTTATACATGGCCTACATTGATTATGACAACGTCAACTTTACAAATGGTGCTATAGTCTGCAGGAAGTCTACGAATGCTGGGCTTAGTTGGGGCCCTGCAACAGTCGCCAGATCCATTACTTCTTGCCCCAATAAACTGTGTATTGACCGTCCCTGGATTGCAGTTGATCAACTTACAGGAAGCGTCGTTATTACCAGCACCAACGCTAAACAACCAGGCATGGTGCTAGCGCCTTATCATCCCTATATGGCAATTTCTTCAGACCAAGGCGCCACGTTCAGTCTTCAAGAATTGGATCTTGCTCCCTACTTAGCGGGCACTGTATTGAGTCAGCCCCTGCCTTCGCCAGCTTTTTCCAACAACGGCACCTTCATGGCACTTTATCCTAGCTATGATCCGACCCAAAGTATACTACCAAGAGTTATTGAAGTATCCAAGACGGCTCCAGCATCATTTTATTCCTATGACGTGGCTTTTCAAGGGCTCGGTTTTGGAAGCAGCAATGACAGCATTAAAAAAGGCCCACATCTGGCACTCAATCCTAACGATGCAACAAACGCCGTTTACACATTTGCAACAGACGTATTTGGCGACCCAGATATTGCACTTATCGAGAAAGTAAACGGCGTGTGGGCTGCACCAGTTCGCGTCAACAACGATGCGCAAGCAAATGGCGCTTTACAAGACCTCGCATGGGTTGACTTCGATTCAGACGGAGATATCGGTGTTTGTTGGCGCGACAGACGCAATGGTATTCCATATACTTACTCAAGCCCCACTGAAATTGTTTGCAGAATTAAAAGTCAGGGCTCCTGGAACAATGAAATATTTATTAGCCCACAAATTGCCCATGATTCCATCCTACTGGAAAATGGCAACGATTTTTTAAATGTGCAATTCAATCAAAACAAACTTTATACTATTTGGGGCGACGTCCGAACCGGAGCACTTAAAATTTATCTCAACATTTACAATCAAGACGACAGCACCAACCAAACGAGCGTTATTTCGAGTAGCCCACTTATTTTTCCGAACCCCTGCCAAGATTTCATAGCACTTCCTGCTCTGTTTTCAGGTTTGAATTTTGAAATCTATCAAATGAACGGACAACTTGTTTTGAGCGGTCAAGCAACAAACGACAATAAAATAGCATTAACGAGCCTTGAAAAAGGAACCTATTTGCTAAAAATTGGTGGGCTCAGTGAGACCTTTTTGAAAAATTAAAGGTAACTTTGAAGTATGAGTGATTTTATTGTTTCTGCGCGCAAATACCGCCCACAAACCTTTGATACGGTTGTTGGGCAATTCGCCATTACCAACACACTCAAAAACGCCATCAAGAACAACCACTTGGCACAAGCTTTTTTGTTCTGTGGCTCTCGCGGGGTAGGCAAAACAACAACCGCGCGCATCTTGGCTAAAACCATCAATTGTTTCAATCCTACCTCTGAAACTGAAGCCTGCGACACCTGTGATTCCTGCCAGTCATTTCATACCGGCACATCGCTCAATATTTATGAGCTCGATGCCGCTTCTAACAACTCCGTTGACGACATTCGCAACCTCATCGATCAAGTGCGCATTGCTCCGCAACTCGGCACACACAAAGTTTACATCATAGATGAGGTTCATATGCTCTCTGCCTCGGCTTTTAATGCATTTTTAAAAACCTTAGAGGAGCCACCAAAGCATGCCATTTTTATTTTGGCTACTACCGAAAAACATAAAATCATCCCAACTATTCTTTCCCGTTGCCAGATTTTTGATTTTCAAAGAATTCGTGTCAAAGACATCTCTGATCACTTGACTCAAATCGCAACCAAAGAAGGCGTTTCCGCTGACCCTGAAGCTTTGCATCAAATTGCACTCAAAGCAGATGGCGCCTTACGCGATGCCTTGTCTATTTTCGACCAGTTAGTCACTTTTTCAGGCGCTACCCTGACTTATCAAAATGTCCTTGACAACCTGCACATCCTCGACTACGATTACTATTTCAAGGTGACAGACGCCGCTGAAAAAGAAGATATTTCTGCTGCGCTTCTGATTCTAAATGATATTTACGAAAAAGGCTTTGATGGCCATCACTTTGTGGTTGGCTTATCAGAGCACCTGCGCAACCTTTTGGTCTGCAAAGATCCCAAAACAGCAACTTTACTCGAGGCACCAGATGCCATCAAACAACGCTACATCAGTCAGGCAAGTGAAATTGAAGGGCAACGACTCCTCAGAGGCTTACAAGTACTTTCAAAAACCGACATCTCCTATAAAGCTTCAAAAAATCAACGCTTACTGATCGAAGTAGCCCTTATGCAACTCTGCTCACTCAAGCAAGAGCAAGAAAAAAAAAAGGACTAACGGAGCGCATTGACATCCTTCCTTTTCCACAACAATCTTTACGGAAGTCTCATAAGCCGAGCAACCAGCACAAAGAAAACGCAACTACTGCAGCCCCAACAAGCACCTCGGTAACAACAGCTGCTACAAACCCTGTTTCAGCCCCACCCCCAACTTTATTTAAACCACAAGGTCAAGTAAAGAGCGATATTATTTCTATCCGAGAAGTACTCGAGAAAGAAAAAGAAGGCGCTAACCAACTCAAGCAAGAAGATTTACCACGGGAAGGTTTTCACTTGGATCATGTCAAAATGTATTGGAAGCAATATGCTTTTCAGCTCAAAGAAAATGGCATGGAAACGTTTTACAATGCACTAATAAAAAGAGATCCTATCTTAAAAAGTGAAGAAACACTAGAACTTGTAGTGGACAATCTGGTGCAACAAAATTACATTCAAACTCACTTACTTGCCTTCAAAGACTTCATGCGCAAACAGTTGCGCAACTATCACCTCGATATCCAGATCACTTTATCTGAAGCCGGCGAAGAAGAAGTCAAATTCTTAACGGGCAAAGATAAATTTGCGGCGCTTGCGCGTAAAAATCCAAACTTACACACACTCAAGAATCGCTTTAACCTAGATATCGACTATTGATACCCTCCAATTGGCATTTGGTTTCAAATTCTTCGGAATTACACCATCAAGTAGAAGATTTTCTTCATTCTTGGCAAAAAGAATTGCCTTTTGAATTCAAGAGTTCGGGTTCTACCGGTAGGCCACAGACCTATCGTTTCGATAAAAACCAATTGCTTATATCGGCTCAGGCCAGTGTGAAAGCCCTGCGTTTAAACCAAAACACGCGTGCATTGGTTTGTCTGCCACTTACCAGTGTTGGCGGCCTCATGCAACTGGCCCGTGCAACGGTTGCAGGTTATGAACTATGGATAGACCTGCCCTCTTCAAGGCCGCTGCAACATTTCGATTTATCCATCAATTTCATCTCGTTGGTCCCTACTCAACTTTCTGAAAGTTTGAAATTCGATTGCCCGCGATTGAAAAATATTGCTCAGATTCTCATTGGAGGGGCTCCACTCGAGACCGAACTCATCCACGCTTGTCTGGATCAAAAAATCCAACTCATCCAGAGTTATGGCATGACTGAAACCCTTTCTCACGTTGCGCTACGAACCATCAACAGCCCAGCGCTTCAACCATTTGAAGCACTAGAAGGCATACTTTTTGAGCTATACCATCACTGTTTAGTCATCCGATATCCTGATTTGCAACAAGAACCCATTCAAACCAATGATATCGTTCACTTGCTCGATCCTACCCATTTTGAATGGCTTGGCAGAGCCGACTTTGCAATCATTACAGGTGGTGTAAAGGTCCTCCCTGAATTGGTCGAACAAAAAATACAAGCCTATCTTCATCAACCATTCTTTATTTGCGGTGTCCCCGATGAAAAATGGGGGCAAGTTGTTGGGTTGGTCATTGAAGGCACACCCACTGAGCTTGATATTCAATGGGAAAAAATGGAACTACCAACCGCAGAAAAGCCTAAAAAATACCTTTTCATTTCAGAATTTACCAGAACACATACCTTAAAAATTCAAAGGCAAGCCACACTTGCTTCCATTCGACATGAAGACTGGAGATCCTTATAAAATCTTAGGTATCAAACCTCAAGCGAGTCCTCAAGAAATCAGAAGGGCCTATCGCAGCTTGGTGAAAAAATACCACCCAGACAAAAACAAGGATGCAGGTGCCCAAGAAAAGTTCTTAGCCATCCAATCCGCATATGAACAACTCCTTAGTGGAAAGGTTACCACTGAAAGCACTGCTGATATCAGAAATAAAGAGCGGCGACAAGCCCAAGAAGACGCCGAGCAACGCGCTTCGTACGAAGCATACAGAAAACATGCCCGAGAAAAATTTGCGCAACGAAAAGCTGCCGAAGAAGCCTATAAAGTGGCCTACCTCCAAGATTTAAAAACTTCTTGGAAAGGAAGGTGGCACCAAACTGCAGCAGTATTAGGGCTCTGTTTATTTTTTGTCGTTTGGATCGATTTTTATCTGAGCGAAAAACAAACACGCATTTACCCTGAAAGTTTCGCACTCAAAACCTACCAAAGCATGAATGGGCATTTTGTGCAATTATTTAAAAGTACTGACGGCAGAAGCTTTTGGGTTGCCGATTATTTCAGCCAAGAATTGATCAAGTCCAGTGCGATTCAATCCGTTGAAACTCCCTGGCTACACCAAGTGAAATCTATTCGGTTCCAAGAGCAGCATTTTGTCAAAGAAACGCCTGTGCATTTTACTTTTTATTGGGCGCAAATCTGGATAAGCCTGATATTTCTATTTCCTTTTATAAGTTGGCGCTACGCAAGTGCCGATATTATCTTTGTAGCCGGCTCTTACTTTTCAAGGATTATTATTGGGCCTTTCATACTGTATTTTTTATTTACCGAACAACGGTGGTTACACCTCATTAGCTTTGGCTTCCTATGAAAACAAAAAAAGAAAAAGCCCTGTTTGTGGTTCAGACACTTGAAGGACTCTTCCCTACCACCCCTATTCCACTAGACCACAAAGATCCATTTACCCTTCTGGTAGCAGTTTTACTCTCCGCACAATGCACAGATGAAAGGGTCAATCAAGTGACACCCGCGCTCTTTAAACAGGCCGATAATCCGTTTGAAATGGCAAAGGTTCCGACCGAGCAAATCCAGGCTATCATCAGACCTTGTGGTTTATCGCCAAAAAAAGCTGCCGCTATTAGTGAGCTGTCTCGAATTTTAGTGACGCAATACAATGGCGAGGTTCCACAAAGCTACGAAGCCCTTGAAGCATTGCCCGGTGTAGGCCACAAAACGGCATCTGTGGTGATGTCGCAGGCTTTTGGTTTTCCGGCTTTCCCTGTTGATACGCATATCCACCGTCTGCTTACGCGTTGGGGCCTGACTTCCGGAAAAAACGTAGTGCAAACAGAAAAAGATGCCAAAGCACTTTTTGCAGAACACCTTTGGAATAAACTCCATTTGCAAATCATCTTTTACGGCAGAGCCTATTCTCCTGCGCGTGCTCCAAAGTTAGAACAAGACATCATTACCCGAACTATTGGTACCGCAGCCGCAAAGAAAGAACTGCGCTGATATCAACAATTGTTCAAAACCCTCCTTTACAACTTTTTTATAACTCCTTTTTAGCAAATTATAATAAACAACTGCCTTTGCCTATATTTGTTAAATGGAGAACCAGGACAGCAATAGAAAGCCAATAACACGTGTAAAAAACGCCCAACAAGCACTAGCGGAAATTGGCAGAATACCTCCTCAAGCAACTGACATCGAACAAGTTGTTCTTGGTGCTATGATGCTAGAGAGCAAGGCCATCAACGACACCATTGACATCCTCTCTGAAAAAACTTTTTACGACGTAAGACACCAGCACATCTTTAAAGCCATAAGAGCACTTTTTGCGGCCACCAACCCTATTGACCTTGTAACCGTTACTTCACAGCTGCAAAAAAGTGGCGAACTCGAATTAGCGGGTGGTACACCCTATGTGGCCTCCCTGACTACAAGGGTAGCAAGTGCAGCTCACGTACAGCACCACGCCAGGATTCTTGCTGAAAAATTTATCAAACGTGAACTCATTAATGTCAGTTCAAAAATTATCCGCGACGCCTATGACGACACCCGCGATGTTTTTGACTTGTTAAATGATGCTGAGTCCGATTTATTCAGTATCGCTGAAAACAACATGTCCAAGCAAGTGGGCACAATGTCTTATATCGTCCAGGAAGCGATTCATGAAATTGAATTGGCATCCAAGAATGCCGATGGCGTCTCTGGAATCCCGACTGGCTTCCACGACCTCGACAAAGTTACAGCAGGTTGGCAGCGCTCAGACATGATTGTGTTAGCCGCCAGACCCGGTATGGGTAAAACTGCTTTTGTCTTATCCATGGCCAGAAATACAGCGGTTGACTACGGAAAAGGTGTGGCTATCTTCTCTTTGGAGATGTCCTCTGTTCAGTTGGTCAAACGTCTGATTGCCAGCGAATCTCGTTTGCCAGCAGAAAAACTCAGAAAAGGAGATCTCAAAGAACACGAATTCCAACAACTTCATACCCGAATTGGCAAACTTGCCGAGGCGCCGATTTACATTGACGACACTCCCGGTATCAATATTTTTGACTTTCGTGCAAAATGTCGCCGCCTTAAAGCACAATACAACATTGACCTCGTCATCATCGATTACTTGCAGCTCATGAGTGCCAAAGATTCCAAAAGCGGCGGAAACCGTGAGCAAGAAATTTCCACGATTTCAAGGTCCATTAAAGAAATCGCCAAAGAACTCAATGTGCCTATCATTGCACTTAGTCAGCTGAGCCGCTCGGTTGAAACCCGTGGCGGTGACAAACGCCCACTTCTTTCCGACCTTCGTGAATCCGGTGCCATCGAGCAAGATGCCGATATCGTATCGTTTATCTATCGCCCAGAATACTACGACATTACCCAAGACCCTGACGGAAATTCAACCCTAGGCACAGGGGAAATCATCATCGCCAAACACCGAAATGGCGCACTTAAAAATGTCAGACTTCGCTTTGTACCTGAGTTTGCGCGTTTTGAAAACCTCGACGAAGTAGAAGGCCTTGATCTTCCTAATCCGAATTCGAATAGCCTCAATCAGTTCAACCAAGAGTTTGCTACCTACACCATCAAAAGCAAGATGGATGAAACCGAAGAAGATATTTTTAGCAAAGAAGACAGCGATGAAGATCCTTTTTAAGGTACAGTTGGTTTTATTTTTACTTTGTTACGCGAACCATTTGAACGCAAGTCAAATCTTAGTTCCGATGGACGACACACAAAAAAATCACCTGAAGGCCTACGGCATCGCCTACTGGACCCTCGAAAACGAAATTGTTATTGAGTGGTTACTCAATTACCGCGGCGGTTCTTTTTTAATGCCACACCTTCAGCGCCTTGAAGAGGAACTCTTGTTGCGCAACGTGAGCTATCAGGTGTTGGCAGATGGGCAAGTCAATCAGATCAAAGCGCAAATCAACGACCCCGAGGTCAATATGGAGGTGGTGCAACTTGAAAAAGCACCTAAAATTGCGGTTTACACGCCGCCTAACAAATTGCCCTGGGACGACGCAGTTACGCTCGTTCTCGAATACGCTGAAATCAAATACGATAAAATTTATGATTCAGCTATCGTGAATGGCATTTTGCCCAAATACGATTGGCTGCACTTGCACCACGAAGATTTTACGGGTCAATACGGCAAGTTTTATGGTTCTGCACGCATGCAAAGTTGGTACCAACAAGAAGTAGCTCGCACTGAAGCCTCCGCGACCAAACTCGGCTACGCAAACACTGCAGCACTCAAACGCGCAGTGGCCGTCAATATTCGCAATTTTGTCGTCGGTGGCGGTTTTCTTTTTACCATGTGTTCGGGTACAGACTCCTTTGATATTGCCCTAGCCGCAGAAAATGTAGACATCCAGGAAGCAGTTTTTGACGGAAGCCCCTCTGACCCCAGCGCACAAGAGAAACTCGACTTCAACAATACATTTGCCTTTCAGAACTTTCATATCATCAAAGACCCGATGGTATATGAATATTCAGACATTGACGGTACTGAATTGCGCAACCAAAGGCTCATCACCGAAAAGAGTGATCAATTTACTTTATTTGATTTTTCAGCCAAATGGGATGTCATTCCCACAATGCTGACCCAATGCCATGTCGATGTAATCAACGGATTCATGGGACAAACCACCGATTTTCACAAAGAATTTATCAAGCCAAATGTACTGATCCTGGGTGAAAACAAAGCGGCAAATACGGCGCGCTATGTACACGGCGAGTTCGGTCAAGGAACCTGGACTTTCTACGGTGGCCACGACCCCGAAGACTACCAGCATCTCGTTGGCGACCCCCCAACAGACCTTAACTTACACCCCAATTCTCCGGGTTACAGACTCATTTTGAACAATATCTTGTTTCCCGCTGCTAAAAAACAAAAACGAAAAACTTAGAATTATTTAATTCAATAGCATTTTTAACTGTTTTTTGCTTAAACTTGCATCGAATTTCCAATTGCCCATTTCAGGGACTGCTCCAAATTCAGCATTTAACTTACCATTGATGGATCTTAAAACCTTAGAGAGTAAAAAAATCTCAGACTTACGTGTCATTGCGCAAAGTCTTGGCATCGACGCTTCGAGCCTCAAAAAAAACGAAATCATTGCAGCCATCATGGGTGATAAGCCCGCCAATGGTGCCGATAAACCCGTTGCTCATAGAAACGTAGAATCAGCAGTAACCCCTGCCGCAATAACCACTTCTGAACAACCCGTTGCAACAGAAAATAACCGTTCAAAAAGAACAAGAAAGCCACAGCCTTCAGCTGACAACAAAGCCCTTGAGAACGAACGAAATGCTCAAAGCGCAGAACCAGTAGTGGCGGCCATCGAGCAAAGCCCCGAAGAACCACAAGTTGTTGAAGGGCAAAAAAATCAACAAAGAAGAGAAAAACAACAACACCAACACCAACAAAATCATTCAAACAACCCAAATAACCCGCGTTTTCAACGTCGCCAAGATGCGAATAATTCAGAGCAAAACGCTGTTGATAACAATAAGGAAAACTCAGCTCCTGAGCCCTTCAAAGAAGACCTCTATGACCTCGTAGGGATTGTCTCAGCAGAAGGAGTTTTGGAAGTCATACAAGATGGCTATGGTTTTTTACGCTCATCTGATTACAATTACCTGCCTTCACCAGATGACATTTACGTTTCTCAAAATCAAATTAAATTATTTGGACTCAAAACTGGCGACACAGTCAAAGGCACCATTCGCCCGCCACGTGAAGGAGAAAAATTCTTTCCACTTGTCAAAGTTGAATCGATCAATGGACGAGACCCATCTTACATCCGTGATCGCGTTCCATTCCAATATTTAACGCCACTTTTCCCCTCAGAGAAATTCAAATTAACAGGTCACGCGCAAGAAACACTTTCTACGCGTGTCATGGATCTCTTTGCACCAATCGGTAAAGGTCAGCGCGGTATGATTGTCGCTCAACCAAAAACCGGTAAAACGATGTTATTGAAAGACGTCGCCAATGCCATCGCTGCAAATCATCCTGAAACTTACCTCATTGTTTTACTCATTGATGAGCGCCCAGAAGAGGTAACTGATATGGCGCGTTCTGTCAAGGCAGAAGTTATTGCATCTACTTTCGATGAACCAGCAGAGCGCCACGTAAAAGTGGCAAATATGGTCCTTGAAAAAGCTAAAAGAATGGTAGAGTGTGGTCATGACGTATGCATCCTACTCGACTCAATCACCCGTTTGGCCAGAGCATACAATACTGTTTCACCTGCATCAGGTAAAGTGTTATCGGGTGGTGTTGATGCCAACGCCCTACACAAACCAAAAAGATTTTTTGGTTCGGCACGTAAAATTGAAAACGGCGGTTCGTTGTCAATCTTAGCCACTGCGCTTACTGAAACTGGTTCCAAGATGGATGAAGTCATCTTTGAAGAATTCAAGGGTACTGGTAACATGGAGCTCCAACTTGACCGTAAAATTTCCAATCGCCGTATTTACCCTGCCATCGATATCACGGCTTCCGGAACTCGTCGTGAAGACCTCTTGGTTGGAAAAGATGTGTTGCAACGTGTATGGTTACTGAGAAAATTCATTGCCGACATGAATCCTGTAGAAGCGATGGAATTCATGAAATCACACATGGAAAACACCCTCTCTAATGAAGAGTTCTTGGTTTCAATGAATAGCTAATGAAAAGTTCTTGGTTTTATGCACTAGGTTTTGGAGGAGCATTCATTGCCCTCAAACTACTTGCTTTTGCTTTCGAATGGCAATTGCATATCATCCAACCTTTCGTATTGCTAAATATGGCCTTTTTAACGGCGGGTATAGCCTTGTTTTTGTACCACAAGAAGCGTACTGAAACCGAAAGCAACATCCTCACGGATATAAAAAACGGCCTCTCTGTCGGTTTGCCATACACCCTACTTGTGAGTTTCTTCCTGTTTTTTTATTACAAAAACATTGACCCAAGTTTCAATGCCCAAAAATTGGCACAAATAGAAAGTCAAATGGATAGTGCTGCTGAAATCGCACAATTCAGAAAGAGCAACTCAGCCCTAGAGAACAAAACAGATCAAGAAATTAGAAGCCTTGCCAAGCAAAATATGTCCATGATGTATAACCCCCAGTTTACACTGAGCATAAGTTTACTCGCGCTATTGGTTTACAGCACGCTAAATAGTCTATTGATTGCTGTGATATATAGAAAGGTCGTCTTTATAAGTTAAGCCTGCGAAGGCCATAACATTAGAGTTTTGCCACGATCTGAGCACCTAGTGCATCGTAATCGATGCCATCAAAATTTCCGCTCGACATCATCAATAGCACTTTATTGTTCCAATCCTGCCCCTCGATAAAAGCCAAGACTTCTTGGGTTGACTCA
>JBIPMW010000012.1:0-18368 GCA_044376455.1 Crocinitomicaceae bacterium
AATGGATCTGTATTACTCTGGGACTACAATTTAGCTGCTGAATTACTCAATATGTCGGGATCCTGTTCACAACTCTTGGTTTACATCGAAAAGGGTGCCGATCTAGAGTTGGTCAAACAAAAGCTGCAAGATCAACTTGGTGCCGAGTTTAAAGTTCAAACCATTTTTGAAAAGAATGAGTTGATATTTAAAACAAGCAAGTCGGAAAGGCTTATTGTTTTTGTGATGCTACTTTTTGTTTTTGTCTTAGCTTCTTTCAATTTGGTTGCTAGTTTGACAATGCTGATACACGAGAAACAACAAAACATAGTCATCTTAAAATCCATTGGACTGAGTAAAAATCAGCGTTTTCAGGTCTTTTTCTTTGAAGGATTAATGCTTTCCTTTTCTGGGGTCTTCATAGGGCTGATTTTAGGTGTAATTGTTTGTTGGACACAACAGGCTTTTGGTTGGCTTGTTGTGCCTGGGGCCAACGTGCCCTTTCCAATCGTATTTCAAACCAAGGATTTTATTAACATCCTCCTAGCAGCCAGCGTGTTGTCTTTTTTATTTACATTTTTTCCTGTTCGTTTCTTGCTTTTTCGCAATGACGCAGGGCGCGCTTAAAAAATCTTGGATTTGTTTTGTGAGTAAACAAATAAAAACTGCTATCTTTGTGCCCAAATTTTAAAAGACAGCTGATGTCAACTATTAAAGGAAAAATTTCACAAGTTATCGGTCCAGTTGTGGACGTTCGATTTGAGCGCGGAACAGCGCTTCCCAACATTTATGATGCCCTTGAGGTGTTTAAGGCAGACGGAACCCGTGTGGTTTTAGAAGTTCAGGCGCATGTTGGAGAAAACGCAATTCGTGCAATTTCCATGGATTCAACAGACGGATTCAAGCGCGGAATGGAAGTGATTTCAACAGGCATTCCCATTAAAGTTCCAACCGGAGACCGTATCAAAGGAAGATTATTTAACGTTGTTGGTGAAGCCATCGACGGAATCAATACAATGGACAACGCGGAAGGGTTACCAATTCACCGCGAAGCCCCAAAATTTGACCAACTCTCTACTGCAACTGAAATTCTTTTCACAGGGATTAAAGTAATTGACCTCATCGAACCATATGCAAAAGGTGGTAAAATTGGTCTTTTCGGTGGTGCGGGTGTAGGAAAAACAGTACTTATCCAAGAATTAATTAACAACATCGCCAAAGGACACGGAGGTTTATCTGTATTCGCAGGTGTTGGTGAGCGTACGCGTGAAGGAAATGACCTTCTTCGCGAAATGCTTGAATCAGGAATTATTAAATATGGCGATGCATTTATGCATTCCATGGAAGAAGGCGGATGGGATCTTTCTAAAGTAGACCTTGAAGAAATGAAAGAATCTAAAGCAACTTTCGTTTTCGGACAAATGAACGAGCCTCCTGGAGCGCGTGCTCGTGTAGCGCTTTCAGGTCTTACTATTGCAGAGTACTTCCGCGATGGTGACGGCGAAGGCCAAGGAAAAGACATCCTTTTCTTCGTAGACAACATCTTCCGCTTTACTCAAGCTGGTTCAGAGGTGTCTGCACTTCTTGGTCGTATGCCTTCAGCGGTAGGTTACCAACCTACATTGGCAACAGAAATGGGTGCCATGCAAGAGCGCATTACATCAACTAAAAACGGATCAATTACATCTGTGCAAGCGGTTTATGTACCTGCAGATGACCTTACTGACCCTGCTCCGGCAAACACATTTGCCCACCTTGATGCAACAACAGTACTTTCTCGTAAAATCTCTGAGTTAGGTATTTATCCTGCGGTTGATCCATTAGATTCAACTTCAAGAATCCTTACTCCAGAAATCGTTGGTGATGAGCATTACAACTGTGCACAACGCGTAAAAGTTACATTACAGCGCTACAAAGAACTTCAAGATATTATCGCCATCCTTGGTATGGATGAATTATCAGAAGAAGATAAGCTAATTGTACACAGAGCTCGTCGCGTACAACGTTTCTTATCTCAACCATTCCACGTAGCAGAGCAATTTACTGGTATCCCGGGTGTACTTGTTGATATCCAAGATACAATCAAGGCGTTCAACGAAATCCTTGACGGTAAATACGATCAATATCCAGAAGCAGCCTTCAACCTAAAAGGTGGTATTGAAGACGTTATTGCAGCAGGAGAAAAAATGTTAGCTGAAGCATAATGACACTAGAAATCATCACACCAGAAGCAAACCTTTTTAAAGGAGAAGTAAACAGCGTAAGTTTACCAGGACTTGACGGAATTTTTCAAGTTTTGAATAACCACGCTCCAATCATTTCTTCATTAAAAACTGGCGTTCTTCAATTTGAAACCAAAGGAAGTGTTGAACAACTCAATCCAAACTTTAAAGTTTCAGGATCTACAGTTTCAATTGAAATTAAAGGTGGTGTTGCTGAGTTAAACAACAATAAGTTAATTGTATTGGCTGACTAAGCCAATTAAATAATTTTGAAAAAGGGAATGGTCTTACCACTCCCTTTTTTTATGACATTCTCCGAAAAGAATGTGTATTTTCGTTAGGCATAATGGATTACAAAGACATCATAGATTTACAAAACTTACCTCAACACATTGCGTTCATCATGGACGGCAATGGTCGTTGGGCTAAAAATCAAGGTCAGCACAGGTTGTATGGCCATGCTGCTGGCGTTGAATCTGTTAAAGAAGTTATTAAAACAGCCAGAGAAATTGGCATCTCTTACCTGACCATGTACGCTTTTTCAACAGAAAACTGGTCTAGGCCAAGCGAGGAAGTAGAGGGCTTAATGAATTTGTTAGTAGAAGCCATCACAAACGAGGTTGACGAAATGCATCAAAATGGCGTTCGTTTATTAACAATCGGCAACATTAAAGGACTTCCTGGAAAATGCTATGAATCATTGATGGAAGCCATGGAACGCACCAAAAATAACAAGAATCTTACCTTGGTGCTGGCGCTCAATTATTCGGCAAGGCAAGAAATTCTTGAGGCCGCTAAAAAACTCACTGAACTGGTCCAAATACAAGCGCTCGATCCTACACAAGTTCAAGAGCAAGACTTTGCCCAATTACTACAAACCAAAGATGTTCCTGATCCAGAATTACTAATTAGAACGAGTGGCGAGTGCCGAATTAGTAACTTTTTGTTGTGGCAATTGTCTTATACAGAACTATACTTTACAGAAACCCACTGGCCTGATTTTCGCAGGGATGCTTTACTAGAGGCAATTTGTGCCTATCAAAAGCGAGAAAGAAGATTCGGCATGGTTTCAGAACAAATACAAAAAGCTTGATGAGGTTTATAATTTTTTGTTTTTTAAGCGTTTTTGTTGGCACAAACTTAACTGCCCAAACCCCAAATACTCTTGGTGGCTTAAGCTTTGATTATGCCAACCCCCAGACTTTTGAAATAGGTCCTATTCGGGTTGTAGGCGCAGATAACTACGATCACCAAGCTATTAAGCTAATTGCAGGCCTGCGAACGGGACAAAAAATCACATTGCCAAGCCAGCAAATCAGCAAGGCCATTCAAAATTTATGGGCAGAAGGCTTGTTTTCAGATGTTGCCATTTACGCAGAAAAGGAAGTTGGCGGCATTGTATACCTCGTCATTGAATTGAGCCCGCGCCCTAAGCTTTCTAAGTTTAGATTTGTAGGTGTTAATAAACGCGAAGCAGACAAACTTCGCGAGGAAATCACATTGTATGCCGGAAAAACCATCACAGAAAACCTCATTTTTGAGACTAAAAGTAAAATCAGAAGTTACTACCGGGACAAAGGATTTTATTATGCCAATGTCAACATAGCCAGACAACAAGATACCCTGATCAACAACTCTGAAATTTTTATCATTCAAATCGACAAGGGGATTAAAATTGGGATCAAAGAAATTGAATTTGTTGGCGTAAGCTCCGTTCCTCTTTGGAAGCTGAAGTTAGCGATGAAAGACACCAAGCAAAAAGGACCACTAAGAATTTTCAAGCGCTCAAAATACACAGAAAGCAGTTATGCGAATGATAAAAAGGCTGTACTCGCAAAATTCAATGCCGAGGGTCTTCGCGATGCTTATATTGTCAAAGACAGCGTCTATATGCTCGACGACAAGAACATGAAAATTCGCATCGAAATCAGCGAAGGAGAGAAGTATTATTTTGGAGACATCGAATGGATTGGTAACGCCAAGTATCGCTCTAGTTTTCTAGATACCGTGCTTGGTATAAAGCCCGGAGACCTCTACAATAAGGATTTATTCTCGCAGCGTCTTTATGGCAACGGAGATGGCCGTGATATCTCTTCACTTTACATGGATCGCGGTTATTTATTTTTCCAAATTTCACCTGTTGAAACGGGCGTTAATAACAACCGAATTAACCATCAAATTCGCATCATTGAAGGGAAGGAAGCACACATCGGAGACGTAACGATCCGAGGCAATACCAAAACCAATGACCATGTAATTCTGAGAGAAATCAGAACAAAGCCCGGAGATCTATTTAATAAGGCAGACATCATGCGAACGCAACGAGAGCTTGCGCAATTAGGCTTCTTTGACGAGCAAGGTTTTCAAGTAAACCCGAAGCCGAATCCGGCTGACGGAACAGTTGATATCGAGTATGTTGTTGCCGAAAAATCAAGCGACCAAATTGAGCTTTCTGGTGGATACGGAGGAGCAGGCCCCAATACTTCAGGGCGCGTCATCGGAACACTGGGCTTGTCTTTCAATAATTTTTCTACTAAAAACTTCTTTGATAAATCAGCATGGTCACCACTTCCTGGTGGAGATGGCCAGCGCTTGTCCATTCGTGCGCAATCAACGGGGCGTTTTTATCAAGGCTACAACTTCTCATTCACAGAACCATGGTTAGGTGGAAAGAAACCAAACTCTCTTACCTTTTATTTGTCAAACTCTGCCATTTCACAAAATGGTTTATTGCGCTCGAATAAAGATTACAGCGGAATTTCTATTACGGCAACTGGTATTTCTATGGGTCGTCGAAAAAAATGGCCAGATGACTATTTTATCGCCTCATATGAGTTGTTCTACAAATATTACGATGTTCAGAATTACTCGTTTTTTCCTTTGTTCCAAAACGGATTTGCTAACGATATCGCCTTTAAGTATGTCTTGCAAAGAAGTTCTGTAAGTGCACCTATTTATCCTCAAAACGGATCGAACTTCACCTTTACTTCAACCGCAACATTGCCGTATTCTTTAATGGGACCAGAAAAAGATTACGGTAGCATGAGTACCCAAGAACGCTTCAAGTATCTAGAGTATTTCAAGCTTAAATTAACAGGCGAGTGGTTTACACCATTGACACCTGACAAAAAGCTAGTCTTGATGTCTCGTTTTGGTTTTGGCTACATGGGCGCCTACAATAAGCAAAAAGGAGTCAATCCATTTGATCGTTATTTCATGGGGGGCAGTGGCTTGACAGGTATGGGAGCCAACCAGTTCTTAGGTCGTGAAATCATTGCGCTGAGAGGTTATGATGACAACACGCTTTCCTCGGCTGGTGGCGATCCAATTGTTGCTAAGTACACATTAGAATTGCGCTATCCAATTTCATTAAACCCACAAGCTACATTCTATGCACTTACATTTATGGAAGCGGGCAACACTTATCCATCATTTGAAAAATTCAATCCGTTTAATGTGAAAAGAACAGCTGGTGTGGGTATCCGTGTCTTCTTGCCAATGTTTGGTATGCTTGGTCTTGATTACGGTTTTGGCTTTGATCAGCTTGATTCTTGGGCAACTGGTTTTGGGAAGGGTTCTGACCTTGACATCAAGGCAAAAGGCTTTTATCCGAAGCTAACCTTTACAATTGGCATGAATTTAGGGGAATTGTAGCATTCACAATAAATTGGTAACTTCGTCGTTCTAGCAGGTCTATGAAAAACTTAAAATATATTGCGCTTTTGTTGCTTGTCCTTTCCTTCAGATTGGCCAGTGCTCAAACTTATGCCTATATCGATTCTGACTACATTCTTGAGAATGTTCCGGAATATGCTGAGGCAAAAGAGCGCCTCGATAAAATGGCTGAACGCTGGACAAAAGAAATCGAGGATCGCTATGCTACAATCAAAGATTTGAAAAGTAAATATGACCGTGAAGAAGTTCTTTTGCCTAAAGAAGAAAGAGAAAAACGCAAGTCTGAAATTCAAAAATTAGAGCAAGAGGCCATAGACCTTCAAACACAACATTTTGGAAGCAACGGAGACTATTTCCAGAAGCGCCAAGAGCTCATCAAACCAATCCAAGATCGCGTTTTTACAGCCATGAAAAAAGTGGCAAAGCGCGAAGGCTATACTTTCGTATTTGACAAAGCAAACCAAAGCAATTTGCTTTATGCAGAAAAAGAATTCGACATTTCAAATGAAGTGCTCGAAGAAATGGGAATCTCAAAATAAAAAAAAGAAAAATGAAAAATGTATTACTCGGACTATTCGTTGCTTTAGGTTTAAACACTTTTGCTCAGTCTAAAATCGCTCACGTTGACTCACAAAAATTATTAGATACTTTGCCATCTCGCAAGTTAGCGATCAAAAAACTTGACTCTTTGAAAACAGCAGGCATGCAAGAATTGCAAGTAATGGATGCTGACTTCCAGAAAGCGTATCAAGCTTACATGACCAACAAAGACAAAATGTCTGAAGTTGAGCGTCAAATTCAAGAAAGCAAATTGATGCAAAAACAACAAATGCTCGAGGCAACTCAAACTTCATTAGAGGAAGGTTTACAGTTGATGAGCGAGGAGTTGAATGCACCCATCTTAGACAGGGTTCAGAAATCGATAGAAATCGTGTCAGAACGTAAAAAACTCAACTACGTAATCGATGTGTCTGCAACGATGTACTCGAAAGGAGGAATGGATATTACCAACGAAGTAATTGTTGAGTTATTGATTCTGGACGCTGCAGCAACAAAAAAATAATCGCACTAATTGATCAGGAAGGGCAACCATTGGTTGCCCTTTTTTTGTTAGCTTTGATTGAAATGGAACGTACCCCAATTGGTGTTTTTGACTCTGGCTATGGAGGCCTTACTGTGCTATCTGCAATACGTGCACAATTGCCCCAATATGATTTTATTTACTTTGGCGATAATGCCAGGGCGCCTTATGGCAATCGCTCTTTCGATGTAGTTTATGAGTTTACGCTTGAGGCCGTTAATTTTCTTTTTGAGCAAGGCTGTCCATTAGTTATTCTTGCGTGCAATACGGCCTCGGCCAAAGCACTAAGGACAATACAACAAAAAGACTTACCAAAAATTTCTCAAACAAATCGCGTATTAGGCGTGATACGTCCGAGCACGGAAGTTTTGGGCGAACTGACGCATAGCAAGCACGTTGGAATTTTAGGCACACAAGGCACCATAAGCTCTAATTCTTACCCAATAGAATTATCGAAATTTGCTCCGGATATAGCAGTGCATCAGCATGCTTGTCCAATGTGGGTGCCATTGATTGAGAATCAACAATACGAACATCCTGCGGGCAAGCAATTTATTTTGGAAGATGTGCAGCAATTACTCAGCGCTAATGCGTCAATAGACACCATATTACTTGCTTGTACGCATTATCCTGTGCTTCAAGCGCATTTACAGCATTTAGTTGGGCCAAACATTAAAGTGATCCCACAAGGCCCAATTGTAGCTGAAAAGCTGGATACATATTTAAAGGCTCATCCTGAAATGGAGCAAAGGCTCAGTAAAAATGCAGAAGTCAGGTTTTTCACGTCTGAAACAACAGCTGTTTTTAATCAAAAGGCCTCCCATTTCTTTGGATCCAAAGTGGAGGCAACACACCACAGTTTTTAATGCTTATATTTTTCGACTTAAGCGCGTCATGGTGCTTTCATTCAGCAGCTTTTGTAGTGTTGGATGCGCGGCATAATAGTAAACACTTTTCTTGAACTTCAAAAGCGTACAATGATGTTGTTTCAATACAATGGCAACCGCTTTGTCAAGCGCCGCTTTATATTGACCGGGCACACCGTAGGTGCTTTGATAATGTGCTTCTAGAACGCTGATTTCTTCTACCAAAACACTCAGTTCTTCGGGTTGAAGAAATTCAGAAGGAACGCTTAATTCGTTACAAGAAAATCCAAGCCCTAAAATAAGAATGACAATGTATTTTTTCATCTTGGCAAAAATGAAAGCCTTTCGCCAGTTGATCCTTCGTGAATTTGCCCGTTTGCGTATACACAGTTTCCGTTGACAAAAGTGCTGTGGATGCTGTGTGAAAACTGATGTCCTTCAAAAGGAGACCAACCGCATTTATAGAGCACGTTGTTTTTGCTAACTATTTCTCCGGCTGCTGGTTTCACTAACACTAAATCGGCGTGGTAACCTTCTCGGATAAAACCGCGGTCTTTGATTTTAAAAAGTATGGCTGGCGCATGGGCCATTTTTTCTACAACCCTTTCGATGGAAATCAGGCCGTCATTTACCTTGTCTAACATGGCAATCAAGGCGTGTTGCACGAGTGGGCCACCAGACGGAGCGCTGAGGTACGGATTGGATTTTTCTTCAAGGGTGTGAGGCGCATTATCGGTTGCAATCACATCGATCCTGTCATCAAGCAGGGCCTCCCAAATGCCTTCGCGGTCGAGGGCGGTTTTCACCGCTGGATTCCATTTAATGAAATTTCCTTTTTCTTGGTAGTCGGCATCACTAAACCAAAGGTGGTGAACACAGGCTTCAGCCGTGATGAGCTTTTGTTCTAATGGAAGCGCGTTGCTAAACAAATGGGTTTCCTTAGCCGTGGAAATATGCAAGACATGCAAACGCGCTTTGTGCTTTTTAGCTAGCGCAACAGCTTTTGATGAGGAGAGAAAGCAAGCCTCTTCATTGCGAATGAGCGGATGTGCGCTTACTGGAATATGATCGCCATATTTAGCCTGAAATAAGGCAAGATTTGATTTTACGGTGTGTTCGTCTTCACAGTGTGTGGCAATAAGCGCGTCTACACGCGAAAACAAGCCTTCTAACACACTTTCTTTATCAACCAACATATTTCCCGTGGAGGACCCCATAAAAACCTTTACGCCGCAAATTTTAGAGGTGTCTGTTTTGAGTACTTCTTCAAGGTTATCATTGGAAGCCCCCATGAAAAACGAATAATTAGCAAGTGCAGACTGACTGGCAATTTGATATTTATCTTCAAGTAATTCTTGGGTAAGTGCGTTTGGAACTGTGTTTGGCATTTCCATGAAACTTGTAATGCCACCAGCAACAGCAGCTCTAGACTCAGAGAAAATATTGCCTTTATGGGTAAGCCCCGGCTCTCTGAAATGTACTTGATCGTCGATACAGCCAGGCATAATATAAAGACCCGATGCGTCTATTTCTTCAACGTTTTCTGCTAAAGCAATTTGGCTGGCAATTTTTTCAATTCGACCGTTTGAGATATAGATATCGGCAACAAATTTTTTGCCTTCGTTGATGATAGTTCCGTTTCTCAGTATTTTTTTCATTTCCAATTCATTTTTTTCATTTCCCAAACTCCAAATAACGCTTCTTTGAAAATTCCTTTGCTCATTTTTGATTCTCCGGCAATGCGGTCAACAAATATGATAGGTATTTCTTTGACACGAAAACCGAGTTGTATAGCTGCATATTTCATGCAGATTTGAAAGGCATAACCCTTGAAAGGGATGGTGTCTAGTGGAATGGCTTGAAGCACCTTTGCTTGGTAACATTTGAAGCCAGCGGTGGTGTCTTTGATGTTGATCCAAAGAATGAGGCGCACATAAACACTGGCAAAATAGCTCATTAGGATGCGTTTAAGTGGCCAATTTCGAACGCGACCACCCTTCACATATCTTGAACCTACAGCAACATCCGCCCCTTTTTGACAGGCCAACATCAGTCTTGGTAGGTCTTCGGGGTCATGAGAAAAATCACAGTCCATTTCAATGATGTAGAGGTAGTCTCGTTGGAGCGCCCACTTGAAACCATGGATATAAGCAGTACCCAAGCCAAGTTTGCCAGGGCGTTTTTCTAGGAATACTTCGGGGTGTTTCTCCATGAGCATTTCAATATGCTGGGCAGTCCCATCAGGAGAGTTGTCGTCAATGAATAAGATGTGATACCCTTGCTGCAATTTTAAAATTGCCTGCACCATTTGAGCCACGTTGTCCTTTTCGTTGTACGTAGGAATAATTATAAGGGTGCGTGGTTGGGTCATGGTAATGACAACGAAATTAACGAACAAAAGTGACAAAAAAAAACCGCCACTAGGGCGGTTTCATTAAATTGCTTCAAGAGGCTTATGCTTCTTCCTCTTCGTCGTCGTCACCAGCATCAGCGCCTTTAACAGCACCACGAGCCATTTTAACGGCAACAACCACTGCATTTGCAGGATCTAGGAATTTAACACCAGGAATCTCAATGCTGTTTACACGAATAGACTGACCAATGCGAAGTTTGGTGATGTCAAGTGTAATTGCATCAGGCAAAGCACTTGGCAAACCAACTACTTGTAATTGACGGAATACAGTCATGAGTTTACCACCGGCCATTACACCACGAGAAGAACCTGTGATGCGAACTGGTAATTTTACACGAACTTCTTTGGCGTCATTCAATTCGTAGAAGTCTACGTGTTGGATGGTGTCTTTGGT
This sequence comes from Crocinitomicaceae bacterium, assembly GCA_044376455.1. Taxonomy (GTDB): domain Bacteria; phylum Bacteroidota; class Bacteroidia; order Flavobacteriales_D; family Crocinitomicaceae; genus UBA952. The sequence continues at coordinate 10,631 of JBIPMW010000012.1, forward strand.
AGGGTGTTGTTGCAATTCACGGATGATTCCGACTGCTTTTTTACCTTCGATGTCAAGGGCTACTTGATAAACTTCAGGAGAAAAAACGATTTTGTCGATTTCTGTTCGCTTTACTGCGAAGTGAGTTTGCTCACCTTGACCGTAAAGCACACAAGGAACTAGGCCTGCGTTACGCAAAGCCGCAGCATCCTTCTTCCCTACGTTCGCTCGGAGCGAACCGCTCAAATGTGCTGTTTTCATGTTATATATTAATTTAAGAGATTACGAAATGAGAACTAATTGATTCATTGTTTACCAATCGTTTGATAACGTCAGCAAAAAGATCAGCTACAGAAACCACTCGGATTTTGCTGCTACTTTTGCTTAACGGAATGGTGTCGGTGACAATTAGTTCGGTTAATTTAGATGCTTCAATGCGCTCAAAAGCTGGCCCACTTAAAACAGCGTGTGTTGTAAATGCACGTACGCTTTTTGCACCTTTTTCAATGAGCAAATCTGCAGCTGTAGTGAGTGTGCCCGCAGTATCGCACATGTCGTCAATGATAACGACGTCTTTACCAACGACATCACCAATAACTGTCATTTCAGCGATTTCATTTGCTTTTTTGCGATGTTTGTGACAAAGCGCTAAACCACAGTTGAGTTTTTTAGCGTATGAATTGGCACGTTTAGCACCACCCGCGTCTGGAGCGGCTACAACTAAATTTTGTTGATCAAGGCTTTCAACTTCTTGCAGAAAAAGCGTGGAAGCGAAGAGGTGGTCAACGGGAACTTCAAAGAACCCTTGGATTTGATCAGCGTGGAGATCCATAGTCATGACGCGATCAACACCGGCAGCCATGAGCATGTTTGCGACTAGTTTTGCGCCAATTGCTACCCTTGGTTTGTCTTTGCGATCTTGACGCGCAAAACCAAAATAAGGAATGACAGCAATGATTTTGCGAGCCGAAGCGCGACGGGCTGCGTCTACTAGTAACAGTAATTCAAAAAGGTTTTCTGTTGGCGGCATGGTTGACTGTACGATAAAGACGTCTTGGCCGCGAACTGTTTCTTCAAAAGAAGGTTGAAATTCTCCATCAGAAAAAACACTTACTTTCACGTCGCCTAATGGCGTACCAAAGGACTTAGCAATTTGAGATGCTAAGTGTTCAGAAGCTCGTCCAGCAAAAATTTTAACGCCCACCTTAATTGAAATTGGATGCAAAGGTAAGGAATTAAGAAGTAATTTTGTAAACAAATGAGTGAAAACCTGCAATATTCCTTGTTCAAACGCTTATTAAGCTATGCAAGACCTTACCGAAAATATTTAATTATTGCGGTTTCAACGACCATACTTTTGGCTGCATTATCACCTGCGCGGCCTTATGTAATAGGGCAGATTATTGAACGATACCTACTCAAGAATCAAAATCCAAACTTGCTTTTGTTGGGTTCGTTGTTGGTACTCCTTATGCTTTTGCTCGAGGCGCTACTCCAAGTAGTTGGCACTTATTTTTCCAACTTGTTGGCACAATCGGTGATCAGAGATTTGCGCAAGAAAGTCATTCATCATTTTATGCAACTGAGAGTGGCATATTTTGATAAAAACCCAGTTGGAGCAATGGTTACTAGGGTTGTTTCAGATATGGAAGCCATCACAGAAGTGTTTTCTTCAGGTGTCATGGATATCGCTGCCGACTTACTTTCTCTAGCGTTGATTATCTTATTTATGTTCTTGACCAATTGGCAGCTGGCCCTCATGACGCTCATTCCGGTTCCAATACTTATTTGGTCTACCAAAATTTTTGCAAAAGCCATGAAAGGGTCTTTTCAACAAGAAAGACTAGCGGTTACAAAACTCAACACCTTTGTTCAAGAAAGACTTACAGGAATGAGCCTTGTACAATTGTTCAATCGTCAAAAAAATGAGGCAGCAAGTTTTGATGAAATCAACAAAGCACACCGCGGCGCACATATCAAGGCCGTTTGGGCCAATTCAATTTTTTTCCCTTTAGTTGAACTTTTGAGTTCGTTGTCTATAGCCTCTTTATTGGTATGGGGAGCACTTCAAGCGGCAGGCAAAACCGAACAAGAAGTTAGAAATATGTTTGGGCAAATTTTTGCATTCGTTTTCTGGATTAGTCAGCTATACCGACCAATAAGAATGTTAGCTGATAAATTCAATGTGTTACAACGCGGAACGGTCAGAGCAGAAAGGATTTTTGCAGTACTCGATGAACAAACAGACATCCAAAGCGATGGTAAGCTCACCAACATAGACTTTAATCAGGATTTAAAATTTACTGAGGTTTATTTTGAATATGTACCAGGGCAGCCTGTATTGAAGAACTTAAATTTAACAATAAAGCAGGGTGAGACAGTTGCAATCGTTGGTGCAACAGGTTCCGGAAAAACCACGCTAGTTAATCTCTTGGGCAGGTTCTATGAGCATCAAAAAGGCGAAATAAAAATAGGCGCGGTAGCGATTGAAGATATCGCGCTGAGCACATTGCGCAAGCACATCGCCATCGTTTTACAAGACGTATTCTTGTTTTCAGACACAATCTTTAACAATATTACGTTAGGTGACCCCTCTATTTCACTTGAACAAGTGATTGCTGCGTCAAAAGCGGTCGGCGCCCATGATTTCATCGATCAGCTACCGCTAAAATACGATCAGCCCATAGGAGAGCGTGGCGGTACACTTTCTGTAGGCCAGCGTCAGCTGCTAGCTTTTATTCGGGCTTATGTGTATAACCCAGAACTACTCATTTTGGATGAAGCTACATCAAGCGTAGATAGCGAGAGTGAAATGTTGATAAAAACGGCCACCGAAAAACTCACGAAAGGAAGAACATCTATTGTCATTGCCCACCGTTTATCGACAATTAGGCAAGCCAATAGAATTGTCGTGATGGAAAAAGGTGAAATCATTGAACAAGGAACCCACGACGAACTGATATTGCAAAATGCACATTACAAGAATTTATACGATCGTCAGTATTTCAATCAGCAAGACCAATGAAAAGATTAAAAATAGGCGGGGTACCAGAGCACTTTAATCTGCCTTGGCGCTTGGCCATCGAAGAGGGGAGATTCAAGCAAGCGGGCATAGAGCTCCATTGGTCTGACATGACCGGCGGAACCGGCCAGATGATCAAAGGCTTACAAGCGGGCACCATAGATATTGCCGTTTTGCTCACCGAAGGTATTTCACGCGCAATATTGAAGGGGCTTGATGCCAAAATCATTGCGGTATATGTACAGACGCCATTGATTTGGGGCATACACGTTCCTGTCAATCATGGGATTAATGACTTGAGTGACCTCGACAGCAAGACCTTTGCCATTTCAAGAGAGGGTTCAGGTTCACACTTGATGTCTTTTGTCTTGGCCCAACAGCAAGGTTGGGACCCTTCGTCACTCAGCTTTAATGTTGTTGGTGATGTCTACGGGGGGTTGTGGGCGCTCAGTAACGATGAAGCGCAAGGATTTTTATGGGAAAAATATACTACACAACCATTTGTGGATCAGGGTAAATGCAAACGCATCGGAGAAGTGCTCACCCCTTGGCCTTGTTTTGTGATCGCTGTACGCAATGAGGTATTAAATCAAGAAGCAGAATTACTAAATGCTATTTTAGCTATTATCCAAACCCGTGCTCAGGATTTAAAAAATAGTTCGGATGCAGCAGAAGTAATTGCATGGCGCTATGCATTAAAGCAAAACGAGGTTCAGCAATGGTTGAATAAAACGGAGTGGTCCTATTGTTCTGACGTAGCTACTGCTGATTTTGAAAAAGTAATCAGTACTTTAGGGGAGCTAGATTTAATTTCAGCAGACGAAATGCAAAACTGGCAACAAAAGTTGTTTTCATGAAATTCATTTTTCTTGTTGTTTTCATCTGGACCTTTCCGTTTTTCAAAGCACAAACAGGGGCCACATTACCAACTGTGAGCATGAACCCACAATTTGTGGCTAATCTTGGTCCGGCAAACAATGAGACATCTGGGTTGCTATATTTTCATGACACATTGTTTTCTATCAATGACAGCGGAAATGCGCCAGCCTTAATTGCTATAGATCCGTTTACTGGCGCGACCTTGCAAACTTGGGCTTTTTTGAATGCGCAGAATCAGGATTGGGAAGCCCTTGCAGCCTCTACCTCAAAAATTTTCATTGGCGATATTGGCAATAATATGGGTACGCGCTCCTTTTTTGACATATATCATGTAGCACTTACAGATTTGCCTACCACAGATACTTTGGCAAACCAAAAGTTTACTTTTTACTATCCAGATCAACCGAATGGTGTGCTTCCAATGAATGCACATAATTTTGATGCGGAAGCAATGGTTTGGAGGAATGATTCGTTGCATATCTTTTCAAAAAATTGGGTGAATTTATGGACCAAACATTATGTCCTGCCAGCAACTTGGCAGGATACCATAGCTGCCACTTTACGAGATTCTTTTCAGATAGATGGACTTATAACGGATGCCGCCTATGATTCACAGCAGGATCAGTTTTACTTATTGGGTTATCAGCAGCAAGCCTCAGGGCTCTACAATACATTTATGTGGCTGCTTTGGGATTTCCCAAATGGCATTTTTGACGGGAAAAGACGCCGATTAGAATTAGGATCAACGCTTTCACTTGCTCAAACGGAAGGAATATGTGTAACGGGTCCAAATTCAGGACTCATCAGCGGTGAGCAGATTAATTCGGTCATTACAATACCGCCTAAAATACATAGTTGGAATGTGGACCAATTGATGGCAACAGATGTAGATTTGGTGCTAAAAGGAGTTTATTTTTCAGACAACACCCTTTATTTGCCGGAAGGCTTCGATGAGATTTTGAGTTTAGTAGACACCAATAGAAAAGTTGTTTTTCAGACACAAAAGGGAAAACGCACCTATAATTTGGAGCGTTTGGAACCAGGAGCATATTATTTGTTGGCGCATGATTGGACCTACAAATGGCTGAAAAATAATTAAATAGCTTTTTATATTCTATCAGAAGTCAGACTTGTTCAGTGAAAACGGGGCTTTGTTCATTTCTTTTGTTGCGAGACAATATAAAGAATAACTTAATAGAACAAAATTAATAGCCATGTTAGCACTAGCACAATTTGACAACCACTTTTGGTGGGCAATCGCAGCAGTTCTGGGCATTTTAGCAATTATTTTTGCGGTATTCTTAACCGACAAAAATTAAGCTAGAGCTGTTTCAAAGCTCGTTGAATTTCTTTATCCTGGGTGTTTACCACTCGGTAATATCCATCTTCTGTGAATAAATGACTCGCTATCTCTGCTTTTAGGTTTTGTGTAATGCGTTTTTTACTATGCGCAAATTCAGACGCTTGATAAACAATATTGAATTCTTTTTGCGCAAAGCGCGTGAAGGATTGTAGTAAAGCATCGGTGACTTTAAATTCCAGAATAAACGTCTGAAGGTTTAAAGTTTGAGGATGTTGGTTAAGGTAGTCAAATGCAAAAGCATTGAAAGCCCCTGCCCAAAGTAATTCAGTCAAATACATGGAGGTACCCGAGGTGTCGCCAGGGACAAAAATATCGGGCATAATGCCACCACCACCATAAACAACCCTGCCTTTTAGAGTTTTGTATTTCAGTGAGTCTACGAAGATACTGGAGTCAGGTCTGAAATATTCGTCGGCATAGGCGCGGTCTTCAGCTGCTTTGTAGGCATCGTAGCCTTCTTTGTAAGGACGCTGTATAGACCTTCCAGATGGCGTATAATAGCGCGCAACGGTGATGCGGATATTACTTCCATCGCTAAGACGTTTATCTTGCTGTATGAGGCCTTTTCCGTAAGATCGGCGTCCGATGATCGTAGCGCGGTCGTTGTCTTGTAAGGCGCCAGCTAAAATCTCACTTGCAGAGGCTGATTGTGCATCAATGAGTACAGCTACTTTAGTGCTTTCAAGCAGACCTCCAGCAGTTGACGTGAATTTTTTCTCTTTACTGTGCAGTCCTTTGGAACTTAAAATGATTCGGTTGGCGGGTAAAAATTCATCGGCGATTTGGATGGCAGTTTCCATAGTTCCACCGCCATTACCACGTAGGTCAAGGATTAATTTTTTCATGCCAGACAGCAAGAGCCGCTGTGCCGTTGCCTTGAATTCATTAGCTGTAGGAATGGAGAATTGGGCAATTTTTATATACCCTACTTGATCTTTGATCATGTAGGAACAATTTACGGTTTGGATAGGAATGATACCTCGGGTTAGTGTTTTGTGCAGTTTTTTTCCTTTGCGCAATAAAGTGACTTTAACTTGGGTGTCTGGCGCTCCTTTTAAACGAGTCATCACTTTTTCGTTGGTCATGAATTTGCCGCAAGAAGACTTGTTATTAATTGCTACAATGCGATCTCCGCGCTTTAAACCAGCTAAATCGGCAGGAGAGAGTTCATTGACGTGAGTTACACAAATGGTATCTCTAAAAAGTAAAAACCGCACCCCAATTCCGCCGAAAGCAGCATTAGTTTGTTCATCTAGTAGTTTAATGTCTTTGGCAGAAACATAGTTACTGTGTGGGTCGAGCTTATGTAAAAGTTCGGCAATAGTCTCTTCAAAGATTTCTTCTTTATTGATCTTGTCGACATATTGCTGATCAAGAACTTCAAAGATTTGCTCTAGCTTTTGTATTTCTTTATTCCCTGTAGAATCTGATCCGCCAAGCAAGCTTGAGCCTGCCCAAATTCCAAGTGCAGCGACAATTGTTAGTAGTGCGGGTAACCAATATAACGGTTTAGGTCCTTCTTCAGACATCGTCTATGTTTTCAATTTGTTGAACTTCAAGACCAGCTGATTTTAAAAATTCTATCCCAGAGAGGTCTTTGTACGCTTCTTGATAAACAAGTCTGGTAATGCCCGATTGTAAGACGAGTTTACTGCAGTCTTTACACGGTGAGTGGGTGAGGTAGAGCGTGGCATCTTTACAATTATTTGTAGAGCGCGCAACTTTGAGAATGGCGTTTGCTTCGGCATGAAGTACGTACCAATGTGTTTGGTTATTTTCGTCTTCGCAACAGTTGTCAAAACCAGCGGGCGTGCCATTGTAGCCGTCAGAGATGATGATGGCATCTTTGACGATTATTGCGCCTACTTGTTTGCGTTGACAATGAGAAAGTCTGGCCCAACTAGCCGCAAGGCGCAAATAGGCTTTGTCATAGCGGTGCTGTTTATCGGCTTGTTGTTTATCCTCCATGTCTAATGTGTCCGCCTAAATATCCTGTAAATGCAAATAAGATAAAAGAAATAACGCCTACAATCATGATGAACAACTGAATTTGTTTGGCTTTTTCCCATTTGGCGTGATTTGACCATAACCCGATGATGGATGCAGCAGTCAGAAGGAAAATGAAAATCAAGGTGTTTTCAGCCATTTCTTCATGTAAATGAATGAGGTTTTCTGATATACCTGGGAGATGCTCGACGTGTTCTTCCGCCGCTTCACCCGTAAAATAAGCAAGCATGCCACCGATACCGCTAATAAGCAACAGAAGATAGGCACTAAAGGCTGTGTGTAGCTGCTGTTTGAAATAGGCAATGAATAATAACAATACACCGAATATGGAGCCGAGGATCGGAAGGTGATTGGTAAGTAAGTGAATGTTGGCCAAATTCATAAGAGGGGTTTTTTCTTAAAGTTACCGAAAAAATCAGTGCGCATAGTATGGCGTGATCATGAAATAAACGACAACACCTGTAACAGCGACATATAACCAAATTGGA
>JBIPMW010000189.1:0-3756 GCA_044376455.1 Crocinitomicaceae bacterium
AGCCAAGTGAAGTGTTTTTATAATAGTTGCTTTAAGCCATGTTCGGTAAAAGTTTACGAAAACAACAAACTCATCCATGAAGATTCTCTCATTGCTGATGGAGGTGCACATGTACTGCCGCTGAGTTTTGACCATACCCCTGGAAAATTGCGTTATGTCTTCTCTTCTTTTAAGAGCCCAATTTTCTCTGGTTTTAGTTTAGAAGGTGACCTTGGTGTGCAGGTCAATAATGTGGCCATGCGTGGTTCTTCTGGGCACGATCTCAGTTCTTCAGATGCACAGTTGTTTGGTCAGATGCATCGTGATGCTAATACGAAATTGATCATTTTACAATTTGGAGGTAACTCTGTACACGCCTTTAGAGATTCTAGCGGGGTACGCTCGTATGTTGGGGCACTCAAAAACAGGGTGCAGTACTTGAAGAAGATGGTGCCCGGAGCTGCCATCGTATTGATTGGCCCAAGTGATATGTCCAGACTCAATGAAGGTGTTTTTGAAAGCTATCCATTGTTGCCCTACACAGTAGAGCGCATGCGCAAAATGTGTGCAGAACAAGGTGTAGCTTTTTGGGACTTATTTGGGGCCATGGGCGGGCTCAATTCAATGCCTGCGTGGGTCGCTCAAGGTTTGGCAGGGAAAGATTACATACATTTCAGCCCGCGTGGCGCCAGTATTGCTTCTCAACATTTTTATGAGGCCTTAATGACAGCCTATTCAGATTGGAAAACAAAAGCAGTGAATTGATGCGTACACTGTTGCTTTTTTTCCTTTGTTGCTCTCAAGCTTTGGCTCAATCCATTTTAAGGTCAACTCAGGATTCTCTGACTTATGAAGAGCAACAAATAGCTGATAAGTATCCGTTTATTCAAGTCCATTGTAATCAATTTCAATATTTTAGCTCGGTGAGCCCGAATTGGAGCATTTTAAACGAAAAACTGGCTCAAATGATTGCTTCACAAGATGGGAAGCTCAACTTTTATCATATCGGTGGTTCACATCTGCAGGCCGATATCTATTCTCATGATTTTCGGACCTTTTTGCAAAGCAATTGGCCAGGTTTAGTAGGAGAAAGGGGCTTGGTTTTTCCATATAATTTGGCGAACACGAATAATCCATCCAATTATAACTTTTCATCACCGAATGAATGGAAAGGCTACCGCAGTGTTCAACAAAGACCTGAAGATCTAGAGTACGGCCTAACCGGTGCAGCAATCGAGTGTGCAGATTCAATTATAATAGTCAATTTCAAACATCTAAAAACGGCTGTAAAGCCACCCTTTGATCGCTTGCGAATTTATCATAATACCGGTGCGTTCCCCTATGAGCTCAATTTCGGCGATCAAGAATTACTTGTGACGCAAGTCAGTCATTATGCGCAGCTAGGCTATACAGAAATACAATTTTCGGATCACCTCGATTCGCTTGATCTTATGTTTGTCAAACAAAGCGAAGATGCCTTCGCGTTGTCACTGTATGGGTTCGAGTTTTTAAATGACCTTCCTGGCATCACCTACACAGCAATTGGTATTAACGGAGCGAGTTTGCCAACTTATCTTTCAAATACACACTTCAGTCGAGATTTACAGTTGCGCCCTCCTGACTTATTTATTTTTTCGGTCGGCACAAACGATGCCCATTGTTCTTATGAAGCATTTAATCCACAGGTTTATAAATCGAATTTGGAGAAAATGATTTTGCAAATCTTGGCTATTAACCCAAATTGTGCCATCTTGTTGACAGTTCCCAATGATGATTATTACATGCGCAAATACCCGAATCGCAATACTGAACGCCAACGCGAGGTAATTATGCAACTCGCCGCGCAATACCACATGGCTGTTTGGGATTTTTATGGCATCATGGGAGAGTTAGGTTCATCAAAAACTTGGAAATTAGCGGGGCTCATGCAAGCCGATTACGTGCATTTTACAGGAACTGGCTATCATCTCAAAGGGAATTTATTGATCGAGGCTTTCAAAAAGAATATGGCCGTATTTCAAAATATGAGTAACTAAACATGAATCGTTTACAAGAATTATTTTCACTACAACAACAAGAAAGTCTGCTTTTTACGCGGCTCGACTTCTGGATATTTTTCTTGTTGGTCATGTGCGCATTTGTCTTGATACATCAAAAATATTTGATTCGAAGTATTTTCCTGACGGCGGTGAGTTTATTTTTCTACTTTAAAACTTCGGGAAATTTTGTACTGCTATTGGGCCTCATGCTCTTACTCAATTACAGCTTGGGTTTGCTAGTCCATCGGGCTCAAAAATTAGGTTTTCAAAGGCTTTGGCTAACGATAGGAATTACTTTGAATCTTTTGGCCTTGGGCTATTTCAAATACGCCTATTTTTTTACAGAGGCATTCAATGCCCAATTTGGAACAGCATTCAATGTGGTCAATCAGTTTGCTGTTTGGGGGAACGAACTATTTGGCAATGGCAGTTTTGTGGACAAAATATTAGTCCCGATTGGTGTTTCTTTCTTTACTTTTCATAACATTTCTTACCTCGTAGATATAGCCCGAAAAGAAATTAGCGCAGCAAAAAACTTCTTTGATTATGCGCTTTATGTCACGTATTTCCCTCACTTGATTGCTGGCCCTATTGTCAGGGCTCGAGACTTCTTGCCGCAAGTAAATGCCCCTTATCAGTTGTCAAAACATGACTTCTCTTGGTCACTTTGGATGATTGGAAAAGGCTTGCTCAAAAAACTCATTTTTGCTGATTATATTGCGGTTCAGTTCATTGATAAAGTGCTTGATGCACCTGAAACCTACCCGGGTTTTGTTGGCGTTCTGGCGATGTTCGCATACTCTTTACAGATTTACGCAGATTTTTCGGGTTACACCGATATGGCTATTGGTGTTTCAAAGTTAATGGGCTTCACATTACTCGAAAATTTTAATTCGCCGTACAAAGCAGTGTCTGTTGGTGATTTCTGGCGAAGGTGGCATAAGTCCTTGAGTTCTTGGCTCCGAGACTACCTATACATTCCCTTAGGAGGAAACCAAAAGGGCAGTGTCGGCACCTACATCATGACGGCCATCATCCTTGGCTTTCTGTACTTCATTACAGGTTGGCTAGCGCTGTTTTATATTTATGGCGGACTGACATTTTTATATGTGTTGCTCTGGCAAATTTACGAGCCTTTTAGAAAGGTAGCTGTTCGAGATTTGAACCTACTCATTACAATGATTGTGGGTGGTTTGTGGCACGGAGCAAGTCAAAATTTTGTGGTTTGGGGAGCGATGAACGGCGCGGCATTGGTGCTTTACAATTACTGGAAAAAAATCAGCCCGTATGAACAAAGTAACCTTTGGCTCATTCGAGGTTGGCGCATTTTCTTAACCCTGAGTTTCATCACTTTTACACGCGTATGGTTTCGTTTACCTGAGGCTTGGCAACCACTTGCTTATCTCACACATGTAACTCAACACTTTGATTGGAGTTTGAAAACTTGGTTTGTGGTCTGGAATACTTATTGGGCCGTTCTTTTACTTCTATTACTCGGCTTTATTACTCATTGGTTGCCACAAGCGTGGAAAGATGCGTTTGTTCGTTTTTTTGCAAAATGGCCTATGTTCTTGCAAGCAGTTGGTTTTGCGTTACTTGTTTTTATTCTATTTCAGGCAGTTTCTGATAGTTTTAAAGCCTTCGTGTATTTCCAGTTTTAAATATAGTTGCCTAAAAACTTGACATCGGGGGTCTCTATGTTGTATCTTTGCCCTCCCTGATTTTACGGGAATCTAAA
>JBIPMW010000022.1:0-15291 GCA_044376455.1 Crocinitomicaceae bacterium
CTTATGAGCAAAATGAAATTGTCAGATTTTGACTTCAATCTTCCAGAAGAATTAATCGCTAACTATCCTCAAGAAAACCGTGACGAATGCCGCCTGATGGTAGTGCACCGCGATACCGGTCTGATTGAGCACAAAATGTTTCGCGATGTCCTTGACTATTTCGATGAAGGCGATGTCATGATCATGAACAATACCAAGGTTTTTCCTGCTCGTATGTATGGCAACAAAGAAAAAACTGGTGCCAAAATCGAAGTTTTCCTTTTGCGTGAACTCAACCGTGAGAGTTTGCTATGGGACGTCTTGGTTGACCCCGCTCGTAAAATCCGTATTGGCAATAAACTTTATTTTGGCGAAGACGATTCTTTAGTCGCTGAGGTTATTGACAATACTACCTCAAGAGGCCGAACTTTGCGTTTCCTTTTTGATGGTCCCTATGAAGAATTTAAAGCAAAAATCACCGAGTTAGGTGAAACACCACTTCCCAAATACATCAAAAGAGAAGTTGAACCAGAAGACGAAGAGCGTTATCAAACGGTATTTGCCAAAGTAGAAGGTGCTGTTGCAGCGCCAACGGCTGGTTTGCACTTTTCAAAACAATTATTGAAGCGTTTAGAGCTCAAAGGCATCAACTTTGCTGAACTCACCTTACACGTTGGCCTTGGCACCTTCCGTTCAGTAGAAGTTGAAGATCTCACCAAACACAAAATGGATTCTGAGCAAGTGATCATCCCTGAAAAGGCTGCTGACATGGTCAACGATGCCAAGCGTCACAAACGCAGGGTTTGTGCTGTAGGAACCACGTCTATGCGCTCCATTGAAACTTCTGTTTCAACCGATGGCTTTTTGAAACCATACGATGGCTGGACTAACAAATTCATCTTCCCTCCATACGAATTCAGTATCGCTGATTCGCTCATCACCAACTTCCATACGCCTTTGTCTACGTTGCTCATGATGATTTCTGCATTCATGGGTCATGAACTCATGCACAAAGCCTATGAAGAAGCAGTCAAAGAAAAATATAAATTTTACTCTTACGGCGATGCCATGTTGATTCTCTAATGGAGCTTCACCGCGGTCTTGATACTTTTCCCAAAAACAAAGGTTCGATTATTACAATCGGCACCTTTGATGGTCTTCACATTGGGCATCAAAAAATCCTTCGTACAGTTTGTCTAGAGGCCCAAGAAAAAGGGCTACAATCCGTACTACTCACTTTTTATCCGCATCCGAGGCGTGTTTTGTTTCCAGAACAGCCGTTGGCACTCATTCAAACACAAGAAGAAAAGCTCGAAAAGTTAGAGGAACTCGGCCTAGACCATGTTGTCATCCTGGATTTTTCTCCAGACTTTGCAAAACTAAGTGCAGCACAGTTTGTCCAAGATATTCTGATCAACGGCCTAGCAGCACATACCGTAATCATCGGTTATGACCATCAATTTGGTCATGATCGTCAAGGAAATCTTGAATTTTTGTGCAGCTACGAGGCCAAACAGTATTTTACGGTCAAGGAAATACCCGCCGAGCAAATTGACGAAGTGTATGTGAGTTCTTCCAAAATAAGACATGCTATTCAGGATGGTCAAATGGAACGCGCTAATAGTTATTTAGGTAAACTATTTCAAATATCTGGTTTCGTTTCAAGAGGGCTACAAAATGGCCGCACCATAGGTTTTCCAACAGCCAACCTCGAGCTCACCGAAAATGATAAAATCTTGCCAGCCGATGGCGTCTATGCAGTTTCTGCTTTTGTTGAAGGGCAACTCAGGTTTGGCATGATGAACATCGGATGGCGCCCAACCATCCAAGAAGACAAAAAAAGCCGCAAACTAGAAGTTCATTTTTTTGATTTTACAGCCGATATCTATGAGGCATATATTGCACTGAGCCTACATACTAGAATTCGGTCTGAGCAAAAATTTGAAAACTTAGCGGCCCTGAAGCAACAACTGCACCAAGACGAACAAAAAATCCGCGCTTATTTCAATCTATCATTATAGGTTTCAGTGCGCTAAGATTGCCATCTGCCATTTCTAACAATAACCAGTATGTTCCTGGCGCTAGGGTCTGCGCATCGATTGTCATTTCATGGTCATTTACAGCCATTTCAAGCAAATATTGCCCTTGTGTATTCAATACTTGAAGCTGTCGCATTTCTTGGGCAGCACGGATATGAATGATCCCTTGGGTCGGATTCGGAAAAACTTGAAAATCAGCTGAGTTCAAAGTTTCAACGCTACTCAGGTTCTCATTGAAAAAGAGAACATTATCAATAAAAACAACCCCAGTACCCACTGGTTCACCTGACAAGATCAACTGTGCAAAATGCGTGAGGCTGTTCAGATTGGTAAATTGTGCAAGCGGAATTTCGAGGGTGTTCCACGCTTGTGCTACGGGTTGAAAACTCAATTCGCTTTCGCTGTCATCTCCACCGGCATATAGCCCGTCGTTCCCAAAATCTACGAGTTTTACCTTGAACGGATTCATATTTGCCGTCCAGTAATCGATTCTAAAATGCGTCATTTCAGATAGGTCTAAAATATTTGGCCCTACGGTTTCAATGCCCACAAAATTCATAGAACTATAGCGCTTGTTATCGTTGCCTTGAATGAGTAAATCTGTTACTTGTGCCTGTGACCACGGAGCTTGCCAAGTATCGACTGTCACTTCGTTGTATGGATTACTAAACAAAGCGATAACCGCAGCGGATGGATAGGTTGGGGTAGGCGCGGCAACCATGGGCGCTAAATTTTGTGAGCCATCTTGATTGCTGAATTTGATGTTATCGATGTAACAAATATTGTTGTTTGAGCGCTGAGCAAAATCTGGAAATACAATGATTTGATCAATACCGGTTGAAGTTGGTGCACTGATAACAGCACTAAAGTTGAAAGTCAATTCCTCCCATTGATTCACTAATGTATTTGACACTAAAATTTCACCGGTCGAACCGCCTGCTGGCGTTGCAAATTTCAAGCCTACTGGGCTAATGACAGATTTATAGACCATCATTTTAATCTGACAATTTGCAGCTGTTAGGTTGAAAACACCAATTCCTTGCCCATGTAACGATTCAAATCCGGCCCAAGGTGCCCCATTGACTTGTGCTGTAAATTTGGCAACTGTACTTGAAATATTAATGCCACTTGGATTTGGGTTGGAAACAATTTCTAGTGCCGGATTACTGCCGTTTTCAAAAGTAGTCCAGAGCCAATTGGCGCCAAAACCATTGCTTTGAAAATCGATTGGGCCAGCCTGAGACCAAGTTAAACCTGAGCAACAAGCAAGTATAAAGAGGAAGTAAAATTTCATAATGGATTGTTTAGAGTGGGTTTAGATATTGTTAAATGTACAATAATTAATCCACTAGAGGTGATTCCAAGTATTTTTATACTTTCGCTGTATGATCAAGCCCATTTTTTGTTTCTTGTTGCTTCTTTTTGTTCAGGCGCCTGCAACGGCACAAGCACTTGCTTGGCAAGATGCGCTTAAACAAGATCCCTTGCAAGTGAAATCATTGGATTGTTCAGGTTTAAAATGGGATTCAATCCCAGCTGAATTATTTCAATTTAAAAATTTAGAAAGCCTTAATCTCTCGAAAAATAAAATTCAAGCCTTACCCGATCAATTCTCTAGTTTGGCAAAGCTTCAGGCACTCAATCTCGGCCGCAATAAACTGACTATTTTTCCGTTAGAGCTTACCAACTTAACGTCGCTTAAAACCTTGCGCCTCGACCGCAATCAAATCACCAAAATACCCGTTCAGATTTCGAGTCTTCAAGCACTTGAAACCCTTGATTTGTATGCTAATGCCATCGAGGATTTTGGCGAAGGCCTCTTTGCATTGCCAAACCTCAAGTTGCTGAATTTAGAAGGAGTCATGTACGGCACTGTTTTTGCCAAAAGTTTTGTAGCTAAACTGCCACGCACAAAGGTGCTGATGGACCCACCGTGCAAGTGCCTTGATTAAATAACATCCTTAAGTTCTCCATGTATTTGCTTCGCACCGTTGTCATCTGGTTACTCAATCACCCGCAATATGTACTGAGTTTGTTTGGTGTGTGTACCATTCTGCTTCTTTCCACTCAGAAAAAGTGGCGCAGAAAGAAACCTTATCTACCTTGGCTCTTGGCGCTATGCTTCATCGCTTATGTATTCGTTTTTATTCGTTTTTATGATCGCATTGAAGCGCTCCGCCCTTTATTGAAAAACAACACCCAAGAGAATTTGCATGAAACATCAATGGCTGATGACCAAACTTATTGTTTTGGGATTGATGTATCTCAATATCAAGGAACAATCAATTGGGATGAATTGCTGCTAACCAAACATCCGTTGCGTTTTGTCATCATGCGCTCAACGATGGGTAGCAATGGGGTAGATGCGCAATATGTCACAAATTGGGCTGAAGCGAAACGTGTAGGCATCAAGAGAGGAGCCTATCATTTTTACAGACCTTTTCAAAACTCAACAGAGCAAGCCAATAATTTCATAGCGAATGTGCGTCTCAATGAGCAAGATTTTCCTCCCGTACTCGACGTCGAACGCATGTCGCCTTTTGGTGAAGATAACCTCCGCCAGGGCGTACGAAATTGGCTCAAAATCATTGAAAGGCACTATGGCATGAAGCCAATTGTTTATACGGGCCGCCACTTTTATGAACACCACTTAAAAGGGCACATCGATGGTTATCCGTTGTGGGTTGCATCCTACGGAGCGCACCAAAAAGTAGAACACCTGCCATGGGCTTTTTATCAATTTTCCGAAAAAATGACGGTCCATGGAATTTCATCCTTTGTTGATGGTAATTTCTTTAAGGGTAGCTTAACTAAACTTCGTAACTTCGGAAGATGAAATTACTCACGCTCATTTTTAGTTTAGGGGTTTTATTTGCGGCCTTTAATTTCATATGGTTTTTCATCGAATTTTTTTTGAAGTCTGTCCGCGGTTTGCGTCCTGCTACACTATTCGAAACTTATTTAGTTAAAGCCATTAAGTACTTCTTTTTAGCGAACGTTACATTCGGATTCTGCATCGATATCTCGCCCATTGACCCTAGTTATATTTTGGATTGGCAGCGCTTAATGGCGGGTGGGGTCATACTCCTGACCTACTTACTCGGGAAGTTCCAAAAAAAACAAGAACGGCTTCAGTTTTTTGGAGGTTTCAATATGCCAAAGTTAAATCAGGTCTATTCTTTCCCTTTGGAAATTTCTTTATTGGTACTGGTAACACTTGAATATATTGGATTTTATTTCTTTCCATATTTGTCCGAAAACTTGCTGGCTAAATGGTTCGAGGGTAGTATCAAGAGTCTTGAAAACGCTTTTTTACTCGGATTCATTTTTAAAATTATTGGTTTCTTTTTTCTCATTGGGATGTTCGTCAAGTTGCTCAACACCATCAATGTTGTCCTATCAGGAAAACCTTTGTTCGTAACAATGAGCAGTTTTACACAAGGTCAAGGCCAACAACCTACAACAAACTCAGACGAGCAATTTACAGATTACGAAGAAGTCCCAGACGAGCAACTCAACGAGCCAAAAGACTAACATGGACTTCAGCCTGCCCAAAAAATACAAACTATGTAGCTTAAAGCAAATCGAGGAGCTTTATGCTAAAGGAAATTTGGTCAAAGTATTTCCAATTCGCATGCAATACTTATTAGACAGCCCGGCGGAGTCACAAGTAGCAAAAGAGGAGGCATCATCCGCTCCTCTTTTTAAAGTCCTTTTTTCTGCACCAAAAAGGAAGTTCAAGCGGGCTCATGACCGCAATTATATCAAACGACTTTTAAGGGAAGTTTTGCGCCACAACAAGCATGAACTCGAGCAGCTTTTAACTCAGCAAAACAAAAAACTTATTTTTTCTATAACTTTTGTCGGCACAGAACGTCCTGACTACAAATTTTTGGAACAAAAATTTTTAAAAGCATTTCAACAACTCTTACAAGAACTCAACCCATGAAACTAAGAAACAGCTGTATACTCATTTCGTTTTTTTTATTGAGTATTTCTTTTGGAAAGGCCCAATCAAATTCTTTTGAAACGCTCAAGAGTCTCGAAATCATGGATCAAATCTATGAGCACCTCGAGCTCTATTTTGTCGATGAAACTAAAAATGGTCAGTTGGCAAAAACCGGGATTGATGCCATGCTCAAAGAGCTTGATCCCTACACCGTCTATTACCATGAGTCTAACATAGAAGACTATCGCTTAATGACAACTGGCCAATATGGCGGTATTGGTGCGTTAATTCGTCAGATGGGCGATTTCAGCTACATTTCTGAACCCTACGAGGGCAAACCAGCGCAAAAAGCAGGGCTGAAAGCCGGTGACAAAATCATTAGCATCGACGGAAAAAGCATGGAAAAGAAATCTACTGAAGATGTTTCTGACGCCTTAAAAGGACCCAAAGGCACCACTTTTGAATTAGTAATTGAACGTGCCGGGGCCGGGAAGCAAAGTTTTCGCATCACTCGTGATGAAATCAAGTTGCCAGATGTCCCATATTTTGGAATGCTACGCGACAACGTGGGCTACATCAAATTAAATTCATTTACCCAGACAGCAGCGGCAGATGTAAAAGCTGCAATTGAAAAATTGCAAGCGCAGGGCATGCAAGAACTAGTGCTAGACTTGCGTGGAAACGGTGGTGGTTTACTTATTGAGGCGGTTAAAATCGTCAACTTTTTTGTGCCAAAAAATCAGTTGGTCGTAACTACAAAAGGCCGCGTTCAAGAAGAAAACCGCACCTACAAAACCCTTGAAGAACCTTTCGCTCCTAATATGCCGTTGGTTGTTCTTATTGACGGTGCTTCGGCGTCTGCATCAGAAATTTTAGCGGGAAGTCTTCAAGATTTAGACCGAGCGGTAGTTATGGGAGAAACGAGCTTTGGTAAAGGGCTCGTGCAACGCACCTACGACTTGAAGTACGGTTCAAAAATTAAAATTACCATTGCTAAATACTATACACCTTCTGGGCGCTGCGTGCAGCGCTTAGAATACTATGACAAAGAAAACGGTCAAAAACCCAAAGAGGTCGCTGATTCTTTGCTCAAGACCTTTTACACCAAAAATGGGCGTCCGGTAATTGATGGCCGTGGGATAGAACCAGACTTGAAAGTAGAGCTCCCGGACTTAAGTCGTTTGTCAGCCATGCTCTTGGTTAAAAATCACATATTCAATTACGCCACTCAATTTACACAGCAACATCCTCAAATTGAAGCTCCTGTACAGTTTCAACTTTCAGCCCAAGACTACGCAGATTTCAAAAAGTATGTATTGGCACAAGAAAATTTTGATTACACCACTGCCTCCGAAGAGGCCCTTAAAAAAATGAAAACAACGGCTGAAAAGGAGGGATATTATCAAGATATTGCCACAGAATATGAGCAAATGCTTCTAAAGGTGACGCCATCCAAAGAAAGAGACCTCGATAAATTTGAAAAAGAAATTCGCGAGTTACTTGAAGATGAAATTATCTCAAGGTATTACTACCAAGAAGGAAGGGCTAAACACACCCTTCAAACAGACCCTGTTGTATTGAAAGGCATAGAAATATTGCAAGCTCCTGCGCAGTATAATACGATTTTGAAGAAATAAGCGTTAGTACTGCATGTTGCAACGTTGGTTCGGGCCAAAAATCCACGCAAGGGTACATTATTTTGTGCTGCTACTTTTTGTGGTGGGCATTGCCTGCAGCAAATTCCTCATGTCCATGGGGATGCTACTTGGCGCTCTGAATCTTTTACTACTTGCCGACTTCAAGCAATATTACCGACGCTGGTCCGAGAATCGCTTGTTGCATTTTATCTTGTTGTTCTATGTACTGAGTTGGTTGAGTTTATTTTGGTCCACAAATCTATCAGAAGGTCTTGATCAATTGCGCAGATTCACCACCTTATTACTCGTGCCAATAATTGTTACGGCCAAAGCCTTGCCTCAACCTAAAAAGATTGCCGGTCTATTGAGCTTTTTTATAGCAGCAGTTTCAATTACTTCAGTTGTCAATTTTCTGGCCTATATTTGCTTCTCAAAAGAGTTAGGACTTATAGACATCCGGCAAATGTCCTTGTTTGGCTCTCATATCCGATTTGGCATCCTCATTGCATTTGCGCTATCGATCGCGATAGAGCGGTCTCGCGCTCAAAAATGGTACCTTTTATTGGTTTTATGGCTTTTGTTTTATACCTACTTGAGCCAGGTCTTGACAGGATATCTTTCTGTTTCAATTGTCCTGATTGGGCACCTTATTTGGCACCTCAAGCTCAGGCTAAAAACAAGACAAATTTATCTTTTATTCGGCCTCATACTCGTTGGAAGTTCTTTAATGACGTACTACTTATCACAACCAATCCAATACCGCGCAACTTGCCCAAGTAACCCGACTGCATTGAAAATCGCATGGTCCAAAAAATCAAAATTACCATATGATGGCTTGGACCTCCGAGGTCAATATTTATCGAGCACCATAGAGCGTTATCTCATGAGTAAAAATGGTTGTGCCAGTAGTTATGGTCTTGATCAACTCAGTGCCCAAGATATCAACTTCATCGAATTAGGGTATGCCGATGTCAATGATACAAAAGGCGGTATTTTAGCACGATTACACGGTCTCAGGTATCAAATCCATCATTCTACAAATCCTAACGACCATTCGTTGCTAGAAAGGCTTGCCTATTGGAAAACTGCCAAACAAGTTATTGCCAAAAACTTTTTATTGGGTGTGGGAATTGGTGACCTTCAGGATGAAATGCAGGCACAATATAGGGCTCAAAAATCTACGCTTCGTATAGACCGCAGGCTACGTCCGCACAATTACTACCTCACTACATGGCTCAACACAGGATTGCTCGGCTTTATTTTACTTATCGGCCTCTTTTACTTCTACCTCAAACAACAATGGAATTATCGCCAGCTACAAGGCTATCTTTTCGGGCTAGTTTTAGCATTTAGTATGCTTATAGAAGATGGGCTAGAAACCCAAATGGGCCTTACGATGTTTGCCTTCTTCTACGCTTTCTACTCCCGAAGGGTAGTAGCGTAACGTTTCTCTGAAAAATTGAGTAACTTCGCAAAGATGTCTATTGAAGTCAAAAACCTATTTAAATACTACGGCGAACAAGCTGCTGTTCGCGATGTCAGTTTTTCTGTAAAAAAAGGAGAAATTGTTGCTTTTTTAGGCCCAAATGGCGCCGGGAAATCGACTACCATGAAAATCATGACTGGCTTTATCCCTTCTTCTGAGGGTGAAGTTTATATCTGTGGTAAAAAAGTGGATATCGATGGGCTAGATACCCGCAAACTCATAGGATATTTACCGGAAAACAATCCATTATATACCGATATGTATGTCCGCGAATACCTTGAATTCGTTGGCCGCATCTATAAAATTAAAAATCTCAAAGCCCGTGTTTCAGAAATGATTTCCGCCGTAGGTTTAGAAATAGAGCAGCATAAAAAAATCGGGATGCTTTCCAAAGGATATCGCCAACGCGTAGGTTTGGCGCAAGCCATCATCCACGACCCAGAGGTGCTCATTCTTGATGAACCCACAACAGGTCTCGATCCAAATCAGCTTGTAGAAATCCGAGAACTCATTCGTAATATTGGCAAAGAAAAAACGGTTTTACTTTCCACGCATATCATGCAAGAAGTTGAAGCCATTTGTGACCGCGTCATCATTATTTCTAAGGGTCAAATTGTGGCCGATGACAACGCCAAGACTTTAAAACAAGAACTCGAGCATCAAACCGTATATGTAGAATTTGATGTGCAAGTATCAAAAGCGAAACTCATTAAAATCCCTGGCGTGAGCAATGTAGAGCCATTCGAAAATGGTTGGCTGATCGAATCTACAACACTCGAAGATCTCAGAAAAGCAATCGCACAATACGCCCAAAAAGAAAATTGGCTCATACTTACCTTACGTGTTGACCAAAAATCATTAGAAGAAGTTTTCAAAGAATTAACCAAATAAAATGCCTACAAACTTTATTGAAGAACTCAGATGGCGTGGTATGATCCACGACATGATGCCCGGAACCGAAGAAGCCCTCATGAAGCAAGTTTCTTCAGGTTATATTGGATTTGACCCAACGGCTGATTCTTTGCATGTAGGACACCTGGTTCAGATCATGACACTCGTTCACTTCCAACGAGCAGGGCATAAGCCTTATGCCCTAGTTGGTGGCGCAACAGGAATGGTTGGTGACCCATCGGGTAAAAGCCAAGAACGCAATTTGCTAGATGCCGATACGCTTCAGCACAATGTAAACTGCGTTAGAAAACAACTAGAGGCTTTTCTTGATTTCAATTCAGGATCAAATGCGGCTGAAATGGTCAATAATTACGATTGGTTTGAAAAGATGTCTTTTCTAGATTTCATTCGTGACGTCGGCAAACACATCAGCGTCAATTACATGATGGCCAAAGATTCTGTAAAGAAACGCCTTGAAACCGGGATGTCTTTTACTGAGTTTTCATATCAATTAGTGCAAGGCTATGACTTTTATTACCTCAATCAACATCATAATTGTATCATTCAGCTTGGTGGTTCTGACCAATGGGGCAATATCGTAACTGGTACTGAATTGATTAGAAGAAAATCTGGTGGTGAGGCTTATGCCGTTACTACGCCACTCATTAAAAAAGCAGATGGCACCAAGTTTGGCAAAACTGAAAGTGGATCAGTGTGGCTCGACCCAGAAAAAACAAGCCCTTACGCATTTTATCAGTTTTGGCTCAATGCCTCTGATACAGACGCTGCAA
The DNA here is from genome assembly GCA_044376455.1 of Crocinitomicaceae bacterium. Lineage (GTDB taxonomy): Bacteria > Bacteroidota > Bacteroidia > Flavobacteriales_D > Crocinitomicaceae > UBA952. The sequence goes on from JBIPMW010000022.1 coordinate 10,773, forward strand.
ATTACATCAGAATCTTTACGCTCAGAACAAAAGAAGAAATTGAGGCCATTGAGGCAGAACATGCCGAAGCACCGCATTTAAGAGCTTTGCAAAAAGCGGTTGCCGAAGACATTACCACGCGCGTACATGGGACTGCTGCCCTACAAACGGCAATTGCAGCAAGTAATATTTTGTTTGGCAAATCAACAGCCGAAGACTTGCAAGCGCTCTCTGAAAAGGACTTTTACAGTGTTTTTGAAGGCGTAGCTCAGGCTACTATTTCTTTAGCCGAGTTTGGCGACGGGCTTAGTATTGTTGAAGCGCTAGCTGCCAAAACAGGTTTCCTGAGCTCCAATGGAGAAGCGCGTAGAGAATTGAAGGCCAATGCAATATCTGTCAATAAAGAAAAAGTTGCTGAGGAATACATCTTGTCATCCAAAGACCTCATCAATGGTCGTTATGTACTTCTTGGCAAAGGCAAAAAGAACAATTACATCCTTAGAGTTGAGGGGTAACGCTCTACCTCACTACCTCTAGACGGCGTGTTTCAGCACCAACCTTAAGCAGGTAGATTCCACTTGGTACATGTTGAAGATCAATAATGGTTTCTTGTGTATTAATTTCACTTCTCAACATTTCTCGCCCAAAGGCATCGTACAGAACTATAGCAGATCCCATCAACGCTCCCTTGATTGCTAACGTTGTATAATCAGATGCAGGATTTGGATAAAGCTTCCAGTTCAGGTTTACATTTTCTTCGATGCCTGTAAAATCAAGTGTTAAATTGATGGTAAGCAAGCTATCGCAACCTGCAGCATTCGTGAGAACTTGTGTGTAGCTACCAGATGTGGTATAGGTTTGACCATTTAAAGTGTAGCTATCAATTGCTGAAATATTGAGCGTAGAACTAGTGGACTCATTGACAAAAACTGTTACTGTATCAGTACTCAAGCAACCTTCAGGGCTCGCACCTGTAAGAATATAAGAAGTTGTGGTGAAAGGAATAAATGGAATGCTATCAGCTACCCCGTTATTCCAATACATAAAGATTCCCCCTGTTCCATAAATAATGGCTTCTTCACCAAAACAAATTTGTTGGTCCGGGCCAGCATCAATAATGGGTAAAGGATTAATGGTTAAAAGTAAGGAATCTATTGCTTGACACCCGGACGAACTGGAAGCTAATGCAGAAATATATCCGCTGTTAAGAGGCAGGAAGGGAAGGCCATTAATTATATCATTATTATTCCAAATGATATTGTTAGCTCCTGTAGACGTTAAAACAACACTATCTCCTTGACAAATTGAAATATCAGGCCCTGCATTAATGTTAAATTGTTCAATTAATATATCTGTTTGATCCCAAGCAGAACATCCATTTAAATCAAAACCAGTGAGGGTATATGTTTGATTAATAGTTGGCACAAAAGCACTTCCATTTAGAACATTTGGAGACCAAATGTATGATTGAGCACCTGTGCCATTAAGTGTTACTGGTGCTCCATTACACAACGATAAATTAGGCCCTGCAGATAAAGTTGAAATGGTATTAGTTGCTGAATATAAGTCATTTATTTCACATTCAGTTAGAGCCCGATTCCAAATACCAATATCATCAATTTTTCCAAAGAATGGACTTCCACCATGACCTTTTCCTATCCATAGCGGTAAATTGGCGCTGTTTACAGCAGTATGCGTGAACGTATTTGTTCCAACGAATACGTTGTTGGCATATAATTTCATAATACCTGCACTATATACTAATACATAGTGAGTCCAAATATTGTTTGTACTTGGATTTGTTACCCAAATCCAAGGTGAACCCTGTTTATTAGTGCCATATTTCATATCCACACTGTTTGCTTGCCATAACCAAATAAAATTTCCATTCACTGCAGAGCTATTCATAACGGCAATACCAGTATTGGCAGTATTTTGTCGATTGACCCAAAAAGACACTGAAAAAGTTGAAGTTGGAGAAAACGTCCAGTTTGGATTGGGTTTTGTCATATAGGCACTAATTCCATCAAAATCAAATGCTGAATTTGCCATTCCAAATCTATCAGTGGTGGGAATAGCACCATTGTTTGTCAAATGATTGGCATTAACGCTAGCATCGTTGCCATTTCCATTAAATGGGTAGTAGGATAACAAACCATATACGGGAACATAGCTTGGGATTTGAGCCCAAATAGTTTGGAACAGTAATACAAAAATGGGTAGCACGAAATTTTTCATGGTTTAAAAATATGGATTTTCTATCAGAGATGAATTTTTAACTATTATAATTAATGTAACGTGATTTATTGAGGGAAGAGTCGAATCATTGAATTGCGAAATTCGCAATTCAAGAATGCAAACTTGTGAAATAAAGTTGGGCTAAGTTATTGTAGCTATGTACTTTAGTCCAAAAACAGGCCATGAAAATCTTACCTTTAGTTTATTGTTGTATATTTTGCTGTTTCTTCTTGAATGATAATATTGCCCAACAGCAAAGTCCTAGTACAAGTATCGATTCTTTGCAAAAATTTGAACAAAATGAAGCTGGTTTCATTACAAAATCGGGCTGTAGGATTAATCCTTTAGTATATTATTGTCTATCTGATGGGCGTTATTATTTTGCAGTTGATGATAAAAAAAACTACTATTACATCGATACAGCTGAGGTATTAGCGTTTAAAAATATTGAAATAGGTAAAGACCAAAGATTTTCTGCCAAAAAGAATGCTGGATTCGCCAGACGTCTTTGGTTGGGAACCGTCATTGTTGGCGGGCCAATTGGGGTGGCGATGGGAGGTGGTGCCTTTTTTTTATTCGGCGCTACTGTAGTTGAAGTACCTGATCCTTTCGATTACGATGGAGGCGGATTTTTCGTAGCTGGTTTAGCTGTGGGGGCCACTATTTTCTATAAAGTTTTGAAATCGGCAATTCAAAATGTCCACGAGCATAATGCCTACAAAAAAGCGCAACATTATGTTTGTACTTAATTGCGCACAAACATTTTGACAATCAATTGGTTATATTTATAACCTATACCTAACTATTGTCTGAACTTCAAACGTCTTTTGATTACGCCTTTATCGGGTTGGGTTGCGCCAATTCCTTGATTATTCTTGGATTGCATCGAAATGGCCTACTTGATGCCCAAAAGATCTTGATCATAGAACCCGAAGAAAAACGACAAAACGACAAAACTTTTTGTTTTTGGTTGTCCCAGCATCAAGTTGATTTTTATGATTTAGCACCACTTATTGAGCATTCTTGGTCACGGTTAAAAATCAATGATCTCCCGTCTCAAACGATGGAGAATAAAAGATACTATTATTTGAGAGCGGAGCATTTATATGCACACATCAGAACCATATTGAGTGCCTATAATGTTGAGAGACGTCACACTTTTTTTAATGATGATCCTGATTTTGAAGCCCAATATGTATTTGACTCTAGACCTCCAAAAGTGGAATCATCGGCAGCTCAGCATGTACATATCAAACAGAGTTTCTTCGGTCAAGTCATCAAAACAGACAAACCTATTTTTGATCCGGATGTCTTCACAATGATGGATTTTTCCATTCCTCAGCACGGTCAAACTCAGTTTTTGTATGTGCTGCCTTTTGCTACAAATAAGGCTTTGATAGAACCAACGCGTTTTGGCCAGCAACTTATTTCAGAAGAGGAAGCGACAGCGCTTATTGAGAATTTCTTGGCTGACAACAATACCACTTATCAAATTTTGGAGAAAGAGCAAGGATGCATCCCGATGTGCAGTGCTATTCCGAGTATCCATCAGCAAGACCCCAACCTTTGGATACGTACAGGTGCAAATGGCGGTCAGTTAAAACCGAGTACGGGATATTCTTTTGTTCGAAATTTAGAAGACAGTGAGTTGATCGTTCAGGGTATATTAAACAAAAGCCAAATGAATCGGAGGGTAAGTGCTAAAAGGTTTCAATATTATGACCGCTTACTCCTTCATATTTTGGCCAGATACCCATCCAATGGTAAGTTGATATTTTCTCAACTATTTGAAAGGAATAAAGCGAGCAAAGTACTCCAATTTCTAGATGAAAGGAGTTCAATAGGAGGGGAAGTGAGTATCATGAAATCTTTGCCAATTCTGCTTTTTCTGAAAGCTGCCTTTTTAGATTTAACGCTTCAATTCAAGGAAGTTTTAAAGCAAAGAAGTTGGTTGCTGCTTTTTTGTTTACTTTTCGTATTGCTGGATGCTCTAAAAGTAGCTTTCATTAATCACACTATATTAATTATTGGGCTACTCGCTATAGGCATCCCTCATGGTGCGCTAGATCACTTACATCAAGATCCGAAAGCTCTACAATGGAATCCCAAATTCCTGTTTACTTATATTACATTGGGCTTACTCATGTTGATCATTTGGAATTGGCTTCCAGTATTCGGACTCATTCTTTTTTTGAGCTATACTGCTTGGCATTTTGGTCAAGCTGATTTTCACCATTGGCGCATCAAATCTTCATTAGGGGCCTTTTCTTGGGGTATAGGCTTATTAGCGCTAATTCTCTTC
>JBIPMW010000010.1:0-19055 GCA_044376455.1 Crocinitomicaceae bacterium
GACACTTTCCAACACTTCTTTTTTATCAGGGCCCGCAAAAATACTCAGATAAACCCTGGCTAAACTCAAGTCAGAAGTAACCCTAACGACAGTAACACTTACCATTGCTCCAAGACATATTTCGCCTGCTTGACGCTGAAAAAAAGTAGCTAATTCAGCTTGTATAACGGCCTCTATTTTTTGTTGACGAATCGAACTCATATTGCAAAGGTAAGAATACTTGTTGTGCAAGGTCTCATCTAAACAAAAATGTATCTTTGTATCAATGTCTTATTACCGAGAAATATATAATTACACATTCAAATACAAAGGGCTAGCTTGGGCTACAATTTTATTCAACCTGCTTTTTGTCATTTTCAATTTACTCTCTTTGGTACTGTTTATCCCTGTACTACAATTGATTTTTCGAAAAAGAGAAGAACTAAAGCCGATTCTACCACCTACTTACAAAGGCGGTTGGTCAGGGCCTTTTGAATATATTCAAGATCAATACAATTTTACACTGCGTGAAATTGTGAGCGAAGACCCTAAAACAGCATTGTTTTTGGTATGCGTATCCGTTTTGTTGACCTTTCTGTTAAAAAACATATTTAGATATGCGGCTGTTTGGACGCAATCAGAATTACGCATGGCTGCGGTTCGAGATATCCGGGCAGCGCTCTTTGAAAAAGCACTTCGTTTGCCTTTAAGTTACCACAGCAAAGAAAAAAAGGGAGACTTAATGGCCCGCATGAACAGCGACGTCAATGAAATCGAGGTGGCTGTTGTGAGCATCCTTGAATTAGTTTTCAGAGAGCCCCTTGCTATCATTATCAATTTGCTCACTCTCATCTACATGAGCCCAAAGCTGACACTGATTGCATTGTTTTTACTGCCGCTTTCAGCATTTGTCATTTCTAGAATCGGGAAAAGTCTGAAAAGAACAGCTCACAAGACACAAGAACAACTCGGTTTTCTTTATGCCTCAATGGACGAACACCTTGGCGGCATCCGCATCATAAAAGCATTCAATGCCATTTCATTTATCACGGCCTCCTTCAATGAAAAAAACCTTCAACATCAAAAGTTAGCCACAAGGGTTTTTAGAAAGCGGGATTTATCTCCATTGTTAAATGAAACACTAGGAGCGGCAGTCCTACTGGCGTTGGTTTTTTTCGGTGGACGCCTTATCTTAGATGGCAAAGAAATTGGTTTAACTGGTGAGGTTTTTTTAACGTACATCATTGTCTTCTCACAATTCCTCAGGCCTATTCAAAGTGTCTCCAACAACATGGCCAACATGACAAAGGCACAGGCATCCCAAGATCGCATCAATGCATTGTTGAACGCTCCAGATAACATCGTAGATAAACATGATAGCGCGGCAAAAACAAGTTTCGATCAGGAAATTAACTTCAATAATGTTGGCTTTTCTTACCAAAGTCAAGCCGTTCTCAAGGGCGTAAATTGGAAGGTTAAAAAAGGACAGCTCGTTGCCATTGTTGGAGAGTCTGGGAGCGGCAAGTCCACTTTAATGGACTTGTTACAGCGCTTTTACGACGTTAAAGAGGGCGGTATAAATATAGACGGCATTGACTTAAGAGACCTTCGCATTCGTGATTTGCGCGCTTTAATTGGTGTGGTGAGCCAAGAATCTATTTTATTTAACCTTACCGCTGCACAAAACATTGCTTTTGGCGACGACAACCCAGATCAGCAGCGCATCGAAGAAGCCGCCAAAGTTGCAAATGCCTTTGACTTTATTTCAGCCCTTGAAAACGGTTTCGATACACCACTTGGAGAACGCGGCAACAAGCTTTCCGGAGGACAAAAACAGCGCATTGCTATCGCCAGAGCCATTTATAAAAACCCCGCGATATTAGTATTAGACGAGGCTACCTCAGCGCTTGACACTGAGTCTGAAAGCCTTGTACAGCAAGCGCTTGAAAATTTGATGCAAGAAAGGACTTCATTTGTTATTGCGCATCGCTTGTCTACAGTTAAAAATGCCGACGAAATAATAGTTCTATCGAAAGGTCAAATAATTGAACGCGGGAAACACCAGGATCTATTGGCTTTAAACGGACATTACAAGAAACTATGTGAATTACAAGGTCTGTCATAAATAAAATCTATTAGTACTGTTACAACTTAACTGTCTTTATTTAATTAACTTTGAGTTTTTAAACCATAAATGAACAACACAACCATACAGTTCTCCAAAGAACACAACTCAGAGTTTTATAAAACCCTGAAGTCTAGAGTAAACAGCTACTTCAAAGACAACAAAATTTCTAAACAAGCCAACGCAGCAATGGTATTTAAAACCTTTGCTCTTTTAGCTCTCTTTTTAATTCCTTACGGTTTTCTATACTCTCAAGGTTTGCCCACTTGGGCATATGTCGGTTTGTGGTTTGTGATGGGCTTCGGCATGGCCGGGGTTGGTCTTTCTGTGATGCACGATGCCAATCACGGAGCTTATTCTAAAAAAGAATGGGTAAACACTTTAGTGAGCAACGTCATGATAATTCTTGGAGGAAGCGCCCGAAACTGGAGAATTCAACACAACGTATTGCATCATACCTATACCAACGTAACTGATCACGACGAAGACATCGACCCACCAGTATTTATGTTGCGCTTTTCACCGCATTCTAAACACTATGCGATTCACAAATTTCAACATCTTTATGCCTGGTTTTTTTATGGCATGATGACGCTTTTTTGGTTCCTTACCAAAGACTACCAACAGGCTTTTCGCTACAAGAAAAAGAACCTTATTGCCGCTCAAGGCGTAAGTTTTACACAACACATGATTGGCATTGTGTTTTTTAAAGTATTGTATGCATTCTTGTTCTTGTTTCTGCCTATTTATCTTGGTGGAGCAACATGGTTGGTCAATGCGCTCGGGTTTTTATTAATGCAATTTATCTGTGGGTTAATCCTTGCCATGATTTTCCAGCCGGCACACGTCGTGCCAACCTCAACCTATCCAATGCCTAATGACTCAGGTGTTGTAGAGGCTGACTGGGCAGTTAATCAGCTTTATAACACGGCAAACTTTGCACCAAAAGCACGCTTATTTTCGTGGTATGTTGGTGGCTTGAATTACCAAGTTGAACACCATTTGTTTCCATCAATTTGTCATATCCACTACAACAAAATAGCCCAAATTGTAGAGCAAACAGCCAAGGAATACAACTTACCTTACCATTCATACAAAACGTTTGTTTCTGCGCTCGCTGACCACACGCGTATGCTCAAAAATCTAGGAAAGCAAAACGCTTCTTTGGCCTAACATGAATCTTGATGTTTTGCATCAATATTGCATGCAACAATTAGGTGCTGAGGCCTGTTTCCCTTTTGACGAACAAACCCTTGTATTTAAGGTCTTTGGTAAAATGTTTGCGCTTGTCGATGTCGATTCATTTGAATCTATAAATCTCAAATGCGATCCTGAACGCGCAATAGACTTAAGAGAGCGCTACACAGCTGTTCAACCAGGGTTTCACATGAATCACAAGCATTGGAATACCATTCGTTTTCACGAAGATGTCTCAGATTCTCAAATTTTCGAATTCATTGATCATTCATATGAATTAGTTTACCGAGGTTTGCCTAAAAAAATTCGCGATGAAAATCCGCTTAGATAAGTTCGTGTGGTGTGTTAGGCTCACCAAAACGCGTTCATTGGCCACAGAATTGATTGCTAAGGGCAAGATTCTTCTAAATGATCAATCTGTAAAACCATCCAGAGAAATTAAAATAGGGGAGCTCATTGTTGTTCAGAAACATAGCGCCAAATTTGAATACAAAGTGCTTGATCTCATAGATCGAAGGGTTGGCGCGCCTTTAGTAAAGGACTACATTTTGGATCAAACAAAAGAGGAAGAAATTCAAAAACTCAAGGTTTACCAAGAAGCTCAAAGAAATTACCGATTAACTGATGGTAAACCTACCAAGAAAGACCGCAGAGAATTGGACCGCTTCCTTGATGATTGGTCTGAAATCAATTGATTTCGTCGGCGAGAATTTTATCGGCCAATACCGAACTGAGCTTAATGTAACTTTCTGTAGTCCAGCCACCTACGTGTGGAGTAAGCACTATATTATCTGCTGAGATCAGATAAGAAAAAGACGGTGGCAGTTCTTGCTCAAAAAAAGACTCAAAACTCTTGGATTCAAATTCAAGCACATCTAAACCCGCGCCTTTAATTTTGCCTGTTTTTAAACCGCTAACGAGAGCTTCTGTTTCGACGATTTTCCCCCTTGACAAATTCAAAACATAGAAGGGTTTGTGCATCTTTGATATGAAGTCGTCGTTAAAGATAAAACGTGTCTCTTTGTTCTGAGGTATATGAAAGCTCAAGACGTCTGACTGTTCCATGATTGCGTTCAAGGTACATTCTTGAACGAAATGATCACCAAATCCAGATTTATATTTATCGTAAGCTAATACGCGGACATCAAATCCTCTTAGCTTTTTTGCAAAGGCAGCGCCATTATTACCGTAGCCTATAATGCCTATGGTTTTTCCATCGAGCTCTTCTCCTCGGTTAGACTCCCTATTCCATTCTCCGACCCTAATTTCTTTATCGGCCTTCTGAATTTTATGAAACAAGGATAGCAGCATTCCGAGAGCGTGCTCGGCAACGGCGTTTCGGTTTCCTTCCGGTGAATTATAAACTCGAATGCCTAATTCTCTGCAGGATTTAGTGTCTATGTTTTCAAGACCTGATCCAGATCTGGCAATAAACTTCAAATTTGGACAAAAAGAAAGAAAGTTTGCGTCTATTGTAAATCTTGAGCGAATGACTAGACCATAAGCTGTAGACAAAAAGGGAAGTAACTTTTCCAAGTTGGTTTTAGTATGATCTATACAAGTCATGCCGGCTTGATTCAATTTCTGTTCAAGCACCGGATGAACACTATCAATAAAAACAACTTGTTTATTACTCATTTGCTAAAATTAGCGAATTTTTAATCTTTTGGGAGAAAAAGTGCTTTTTACAGGGCTTGTTTAACGCAACATCGTGGGTGGGCGCTTATGATTCAACCTTTTTAACACCGAAAACCTCTTAAATCGCCTTAAAATGCGTTTTAGCGACCTAAATGGATCAATAACACAGAAATATCACTGGGTGAAACCCCCGAAACACGAGCAGCCTGACCTATCGTTGCTGGTTTTATATTTGAAAGCTTTTCCTTGGCCTCAATACTTAGGCTTTTGATTTGGCGGTAATCTATTTCTGGATTTATTTTTAAATCTTCGAGTCGTTGCAATTTTTGTGCTTGCTCTTCTTCTCGTTCAATATATCCTTCGTATTTCAAAAGGATTTCGGCTTGCTCGATTGCTAGCGGATCAACTGCTTTAATTTCATCAAAGAGCTCTTTGATTGGTTCGCTTATGGACACCAAATCGTCTAGTGTAATGTGCGGCCTAGTAATTAAAGACGCTGCTTTGACCTGTTGGTTGATTGGTGCTGACTCCTTTTGGAGGAGCATTTCATTCGCCTGGGCAGGGGTGATGCCAACTTCTCTTAATTTCATTTTAAGCACCTGCGTATTAGATTTTTTCGATTCCACTCTTTTTAAATCAACCTCATCTGCAAGGCCAATTGAATAACCGAGCGGAGTCAATCTTTCGTCGGCATTATCTTGTCTTAATAATATTCTAAATTCTGCCCGACTTGTAAACATTCGGTATGGCTCATTCGTGCCTTTTGTTATCAAATCATCTATGAGCACACCAATATACGCTTCGCTGCGCGTTAGAATTAAAGGGTCTTTTTCATGAACCTTCAGATGCGCATTGATCCCTGCCATTAGTCCTTGGCAAGCCGCTTCTTCATATCCAGTTGTACCATTAATTTGACCCGCAAAAAACAAATTGTCTACGAGTTTAGTTTCTAGGGTATGACTTAGCTGCGTTGGTGGAAAGTAATCATATTCTATCGCATAGCCAGGTCTAAACATTTTTGCATTTTCAAATCCTGGTATGCTTTTAAGCGCTATATTTTGTACGTCTTCAGGAAGCGAAGTAGAGAAACCATTTACATAAATTTCCACCGTATTCCAACCTTCTGGTTCTACGAATATTTGATGCCTGTCGCGGTCTGCAAAACGCGAAATTTTATCTTCAATACTTGGACAATAACGTGGGCCAGAACTTTTGATTGCGCCATTAAACATTGGCGAACGATCAAAACCAGTTCTCAAAAGCTCATGCGTTTGTTCATTTGTGTAAGTAATGTGACAGGGAAGCTGTTTAACCAGCGCGGGTGTAGAACCATAACTAAACTTAGAGGGGTTTTCGTCTCCTAATTGCACTTCCATTTTTGAATAGTCCAAACTTCGGCCATCTACCCTTGGGGGTGTGCCCGTTTTCATTCTTCCAGCTTCGAAACCAAGTTCAACAAGAGATTCTGTTAAACCAGTTGCGGCCTTCTCTCCGGCTCTTCCTCCACCGTACTGCTTTTCACCAAGATGAATTAAGCCATTTAAAAAAGTACCATTTGTAAGTACAACGGCACTTCCATATACTTTGGTTCCCATTGCCAGCTGGACACCCACTACTTTATTTCCTTCAGTGAGAATCCCGACACACATGTCTTGCCAGAAATCAACATTTTTATTTTGCTCTAACAAATAACGCCACTCCAAAGAAAAAAGAACCCTATCATTTTGAGTTCTTGGCGACCACATTGCAGGGCCTTTTGATCGATTGAGCATACGAAATTGTATGGCACTCTTGTCACTAACTATTCCAGATCCACCACCTAAGGCATCGATTTCACGAACAATTTGACCCTTAGCTACACCACCCATTGCTGGGTTACAGCTCATTTGAGCTATAGTGTTCATGTTCATTGTAACCAACAAAACCTTACTTCCCATGCGGGCAGCAGCGTTTGCGGCTTCACAACCAGCGTGACCAGCGCCTACAACAATTACATCATATTTTTCTAGCATCATAACAACATTGTTTCACGTGAAACAACAGGAAATCTTCTTATTTTGTTTCACGTGAAACAAAACAATCAAGATATATACTTTCTTTCTTCCTCATCAACCGCTCATCTGCAGTTGATTTATCTTTATATCCACAGAGATGTAATAAACCATGAAAAACCACTCGATACAGCTCTTCCTCAAATGATACACTGAGTGACTCAGCATTTTCTTTTACTCTTGGAATGGATATCATAATATCACCAGACACGGCGTTGCCTTCCGAGTAATCAAAAGTTATCACATCTGTGTAATAATCGTGGCTTAAGTATTGCTTATTCACTTCAAGTAAATAATCATCGTCAGTGAAAACAACACTTAAATCATTGAGTTGTTTATCCTCTGAGGAGGCAAGAGATTTTAAATATTCTTTAAGGGACTTTTTTGAAATGAAGCTTGGTATTTTTACACCAAGATTAATGATTTGTATCATTTCTGAAAATAGAGATTAACTGTATTACCCGGGTTTTCAAATTCAACTTCGTCGGCTAAATTTTTCATTAGAAAAACCCCTCTTCCACTTTCTTTAAAGATGTTTTCTGGAGCGGTAGGATCCGGCAACGCATCAAATTCAAAACCATTTCCCTGATCTTTAACTTGAATGCAAAACAACTCAGGCTCGTTTAGAACGCTAATAGTAACATTCAGATCAGGATTATTTCTATTTCCATGAGAAATGGCATTATTGACTGCCTCTGAAACAGCAATGAGTACATTTCCAAAGGCTTCTTCATTTACACCTAGATCTTGACATACCGATCCAACTAATTTCTCAACATCTATAAGTGATTGATAATCAGATGGTAATACTAATTCTTTAACAATATTTAATCCTTCTTTCATAAGCTAAAAGTCTGGAATTATAATTGAAGATATTGATCAGCACGCTGCTTATAATAAGGTTGAAGCGCAGGGTCGAAACCTCTCAATAATTCAAGATCATTCCATTTTGACCTTTTATACTCCTCAAATCGGATTTGGTTACCTTTTTGTATATCTTTTCCACTCTGAGATTCTCTTTTTTCTTCAAAGCCGCGTTGCATCATTGCCTTTTCACTTTCCAACAAGCGCGTCATGATTTCCTTCTGCCTTTGAACAGTCTGTTGATCGACCCTTTTAAGCAATAAATCTTTCTCCTGCTCTTCGAGTTCTTTAATCAGTGGATTGAGCTGATTACCTAAACCTTTTCCTTCCTTGTTCAATTCTTGGCGGAGCTGTTCTAGCCGCTGTCTAATTGCTGTTTGTTCAGCTGCCATTTTAGCTAATTCTTTACTACCAAGACCCATCATTCCTTGTCCTGGCTTACCATCTTTTCCTGGCATCGATCCTGGTTGCTGCCCCGGTTGTTTTCCGCCAGGTTGCGCTGCTTTTTGCATTTGCTCAAGCTGCTTTTTAAGCATTTCTTTCATGTCACCAGGGTTCATTGATTGCCCTGATTTTGGCCTACCTTTACCCGGATTATCACAACTACCGCTTCCATCCATTTCACCACTCATCTCTTGCTGCATACTCTGTAAAGCTTCATTTAGCAATAAGGCAAGGTTGTTGTAGGAGGTCATTGCTAATTGCTGATGCTTTTCTATTTCTTTCTTTTGATGGTCATCAATAGCCTCTATTGTTAAATTTTGATGTTGTGCGATGGCATTGAGTTCAGCATCAATGAAAGTGGCAATTTTGGGCTGCCGTTTTGCTAAAGCCAATAAGCTGTCTTTGATAATTTTTGTATCATCAACGATGCGCTGCTGTCTCCTTCCAAGCTTTCTATACATTGGATCTTTTGTACTAATTTTTGCAAATCTATTTTGCACATATTCTTGATCAAAACTCAATGTCAACAAACCTTCAAGTATTGCCCTTAAAGATTCCATGTCTTCTTCTTGCTGTTTTTTGTTCGCTTGTTGTTGTTTAGTATTTAATTGAGCAGCCATTGACTGCATTCCAGCAGCAGCTTGTTTTTGATTCTCACTGGCTTTTTTATTTTTCCCTTCAGAAATTTCTTGTGTTGCCTCTTTTAAATCTTGTTCAACTTGTTGTTGAAGCTCATCCATGACATCTAGATCAAGAGGTCTTTCAAGTTGCTTATTCAGCTCATTCAATTCGTTCAGATCTTTTTTTACTTCCTCAAATTTTTCATTGAGCTCTTTTTGCTTTTGCAGTAATTCTTCTTTTGAAAACTCATCCTTATTTTGTTCGAGCTCATTTTGTTCCTTAGCCAGAGATTCAAGTTGTTTTTCCAAATCATCTATACGCTCATTGACTTGCATCTTTTTGAGCATTTCTAAACTCCGATCAAGTTGTTTTTTCATGTCTTCACTCGACTGATTCAACTCTTCTAATTTTTCTCTTGTCTCCTCTTTATTTTGCTCTTGAAGTAGTTTTTCTAGTTCATCTAAAAGTTTCTTTAATTCATCATCCATCACTTCTTGAAGCAACTTTTCAAGTAAATCCTGCTTTTCGAGTAACTCTAAATCAAGTGGTGATAACTGATTTTTTTGTTCAGTACTTTGCTCCATTTGCTGCAAAGTTTCTTGAAGTTGTTGCTGTAATTGTTCCTGTTGCTTTTTGAGTTCTTGGACTTTATTCAACTTATTCCAATTGGTATTTTTACTCTGTAGCGCTTCTTTTTTAAGTTGTTGTACATCTTTTTGAAACGCCTGACTTTTCTTTAGAATATCTTGTAGATCATCTATTTGTTTTACCTGTTCTTCTTGACGCTGTTCGTTCAGCTCTTCTAGATTAGGTAGTTCATAAGTACCTAGCTGACTACGCGTAGATTTACTTCCATTTACACCATCATTATCACTTACGACAAAGTAGTATTTAATGACATCTTCAAGCTGTATTTTTTCTCTCTTAAAATCAACGGCAAAATCAAAATTTTGAGCGGTACCTTTGACGTTGCTAACCACCATTTTTTCGGTTCTTTTTTGACCATTTGAACTTTCTATGGTGTAAACAAAAAATAAGTTATTCAAACCGTAATCATCTCTAACAGAACCGTTAAAGTATTTACGTCCTTCATAAATTGAGTCTTGTTGTTCAGAAACTTCTATAATTGGATAAGCATCCTTAATAACGGTTATCCTGGATGAAGTTGTATCTCTGCGAAAAGTTTGTTGATTGGTTAATATGAAAGATAATTTCACATCAGAAGAGAGCTTTTTTTGAAAAGAACATATATTGCTATTGAATTTTTGAAGTTGCCCATTCCAAGAAACCCAAACAGACTGAGTGTTCTTAGCTCTTAATTGCCATTGAATTTGTGTTCCTTCTGGTAGGTTTAAATCACCTACATTTTGAATAGTTTGAGGTGCTTTATTCAAATATTTAGGAAAAGTACAAACGGCATTTAATAAGCCAATCACTGATTTTTTTGTTACGCGTATAATTTGTTTCTGACTATTAAATTCATTTGTACTCACATGAAAACTCGCTGTTTCTTGAAGTTTCTGAAGACGTGCAGTAAACCTATTCTTTTGAATTTTTTTCATCAAAAATTTTCCTTGCTCAGAAACCAAGTAAAGTTGATTAGGTATTTCGTTGTAACCAATATTTGGCTTCACTTTGACTTCCACGGTGTAATCCTGGCCTTCCTCAACTGATTTTTTTGAATTTAAAAATTCAAAAAGATAGGGATTAGGTTGCTCAAAAACTTGGTTGTAAAAAACAACACGTTTGCTTCCTTGTACAATCAATTGCGGTAAAAAAAGACCAACAGAAATAAAAACTACTAAAACAGGAAGTAAGTACTTTAAGTATTTTCTATGATCTTGGTATCGTATAGCAGATTGAAAAGAAATGAGACTTAATTTTTCAGAACGCTGATGAATACTGGCTTTGAGTAATTCAATATTCCCATTTTGATCCGTTAAGTTTTGATTTAATTGTAATGTGTTTTTGAGTTTATCAGCAACTTCAGGAAAAAACTGTCCGATTAATTCAGCAGCTTGTAGATGATCAATTTTTTTACCCAGAGAAAGAAGCTTACTCAATGGTCTGAAAACTTGATCGAAAAACAGATAGGCATGAAAGAGAATAAAACTAAAAAAGAAGAGTCCTCTGACTAATGTGGAAAATCTTCCAAAAAACTCTAACGAAGTTGTGACCAAGAATGCACTAACGAAAACAGAACTGAAAACTAAAATTCCTCTGAGCAATTGATACCTGTAGTACTTGCGTACAAAAGCATCAATTTGTTCAATAAGGGATTGATAGTTTGAATTCATAGTATAAAGCTAATATTTCAAATGCGTTCAGCAAAATTAGCAGCTTAGACAAGCTTTAATTATATATTATATTCTTTTATTTAAATTCTTTTAAAAATTTACTATGGTTATTAAGGTTGTTCATATGTGTATAAAAAGATGCTGGATTATTAGTTTTATTATTTCTGACTGATTTACAAACATTATACCAACATATTTAATCTATTAAATAATTGATATACAAATACTTAATTGTTTAATTAACATTTAAGTAAAATTTAAAATTGTTAAAAAATTAGGTGCCTCTTTACCAACAACGACGCTCATTTTAAGTGTATAAACAAAGTAAAAGATTTACTTAAAAACAAGGTTTATGTCGTTTGTAATTTGCTTTCGAAAAATAGCGCCAAAAAACAAATAAGGTTTTCATTCTTTATAAACATCTTGTAAACGACTTTTTATGTTTAACCGTTCACAAATATGACCATCTTATTGAGCTGTAGACTGAAGAAAATCACATTTGTTGACAAGTTTTAGCTTATTCTGGCTAATTTTATCCAAAAAAACGATGATTCCTATAGGCTGTGACCACGCAGGTTTTCAAACCAAGCAAGCAATTATAGAACACCTAACTTCTTTAGGATACGAAGTTATAGATTACGGTTGTTATTCAGAAGATAGTATTGATTATCCAGACTATGCACACCCTGTAGCAGAACACATTGAAAAAAATCCTGGCACACTCGGTATTTTGTTATGTGGATCAGGAAACGGCATCAGCATGACAGCAAATAAGCACCAACAAATTCGCAGTGCTTTATGTTGGAAAAAAGAAATAGCTGAATTGGCAAGGCAACACAACGATGCAAATATTATTACCCTTCCCGCTCGCTTTATTTCAATTGAAGAAGCCATTGAAATGGTAGATGCCTTTTTAAATACACCGTTTGAAGGAGGTAGACACGCAACCAGAGTGGATAAAATACCTTGCTAATTAGATTTAATTAGTATTTCAACGCGTCGGTTTGCTTCTTTTTGTTCTTCATTCTGTGGGTTGGCATAGACAGGTTTGCTGTCTCCAAAACCTATAGGAAAAAGCCTGTTTGCGGCAATACCGTTTTCAACTAAATACTGCTCCACCATCATCGCGCGTTGTTTGGATAATTTTTTAGCTTCACCCTCACCTTCTTCCCTAATATTTACGTGTCCGTGAATTTCTATTGACACATTAGGATTTAATAAAAGAAAGTCGCGCAGTCGGTTCAATTGAGGATATGACTCTTCCAAAATTTCCAGAACACCGGCGCCGAAATAAACTTGTTCCAATTTGGTGAGCTCACCCTTTTCAAACGCATGTAATTTAATCGTATCTGAGTTAGCCTCACCCATTGGCAAATTTTGTTCTTTAAATTCTAAAGGAAAGTATCCAGGGGCATCTATTTTAACAGATGCTTTTCTTACTTTTTGAGGAATATTCATGAGTAGGTCGGAGGCAAAATAAGTGCCATTTAAATTGGCATTCCCTTGAATAATAATTCTGCTCGAAACCGGTTTTAAACTTTTGTCGTCACGGATAATCAAACTATATGTGGGCAGAGCGTCATCATAAATCAGGTTCAACTGATGCCTCAGATCAACTTGATCATTGATGACAAAAGAAGTTGTTATATCGAGGTTTGCAATTGATTTAGGTTTGTTTTCAAGAACCACAGTAAGTAGTTGATTCTTTTCCACCTTCTTTTTAATGTTTTGATAATTACCGCTTGGTATGGCTTCAAAGCTTAAATTATTGCTGTTGTCGTTGCTTTTATCACAAATCGCTTCATTGCTTAAGTATATTTTACCGGCAAAATATTCAGCACACCGTAAATTAATAAGTATTTCCCCATCATTTGGTGCTACAAAAACCAACCAAATGAGATTGCCCTTTGCTTTACCCAGAAATTTTATTTGAAAGGAACCGTCTAGAGGTGCAAAAACAGCTCCCTTACACTGATTGTAGGATTGTTCTTGTGCCCATAAGTTATGGGTCAGGATGAACGCGAAAAAAATACCTAGAAAAATTTTCACAGCGAGGTATACGCTTTATTTGATTTTAAGTTTCAATTCCCCATCCAGACGCACGTCTATGACCAAATGCCCAGATGTTAAAAATAGATTTTGAACCCTAAGCGCTTCAATTTTACCATTTAACAAAACGCCGGGGCTAATTTCTCCGTTTATTTGTTGTTCGATGGCCGCTCTGGTTTCTAAGAGTAGGGGGCTTAAATCTACATCCACACTACTTTCTATTTGTTCTTTAAGCTTGGAATTTAAAAGCCATTTAGCAGAATTTAAAAGCACACTTTTGGTTTTTAATTCATAATCTACCTCTCGGATTCTAAAGTGTTGTTGCACATCGATATATGGTTTAACAACCAAATAAAGCACCCCATTTTTAGCGCCTGAAAATGCTACTGACAAAACCATGCGCTCTTCTTGAGGGCCTAAAATTTGAACTTTATCAATGCTTATTGACTTTTTATCGTTGATTTGAATTTGGTGCTTTTCAAAATCACGGGCAAGGAATTGATTGATAGAATCAAATGAGGCGACGGTTCGCAAATTAAAAACACTGGTGTTTGATGCATTTGTATGAGGTGTGTTTTTGGGTAAGTGAGTTGCTTGTTGTTCTACCTGGTTTGTTGAAAAAAGGGGCTGCGCCATGAGTTGAGTGGTAAAAAGCGCTTTTTGACCCTCATTTTTGAGTGTAAAATCAGCGATTCCAATGCTTGCTGGCCGTAAATAAAAGTAGCCGTATGGCGCCACTAAAATTGGTTCTTGAAGTGACTTCCATACATCTGTCATTGTTTCTTGGACAGGCGCGAGCGCAAGCTGTTTGTCCACTTCTTTTTCGAGCTCAACAAGAGATTTGCGCACTTCTTTTTCAATAGTTGGAGTTGCATCGTACTGGAAAACAGTGATTTTACATGGGTCGATCAACGCAAAATCTTTTAATTTGGTTTGTGAGCGCAAAGTAAAGTGGTCGCTGACCATTATTTTGCTTCCATAAGTAATGTGTACTTTTCTTTTGGGCTCCCCGACGCCACACGATGCGTAAACCCGAGGCACCACACAACTAGGTTCATCGAATAACTCATGACACCCAGGACAATAAGACAAACTCAGGTCAAATTTTCCACTGATGTCACTCAGCACCTCGTTTCCCTTGAAGTTGAATACCAAGGGGTCTCGGTCAAAGTTGTATTTGTAACTGATTCCCTCGCATTGTTTTACTTCTCCACTGAATTTTCGATCTAAAGATTGATCCGCCTCAAGTAAATAAGGCTTCAAAGAAAGTTCGGTCTGAATAGAAAGAAAAGAGGGCTCTGTTGTGCTGATTTCACTGATAAATTTAAACTCTGGTGCAGGAGGGTCGATGTGAATGGTTTTGCAAGAAAGCAAACTCATGAATACCAAAAGCAAGTTTAAAAAGCGGATCATTGCTTTGGTTTTAGAAGTACGCGTTGTAAAAAATCAATGCGCATTGTTTTAACCGAATCTTTAGCCTCTTCAATGAATGGGCTGCTATAAGTGGGAGTGTTTTGCCCGCCCGTTATTTCGAAGACTAGGTTTTTGTCTTGTTTGCAGAGGGATGAATTGAAAAACATACCACTTAATTCAAAGTGGTCATAAAAACAGTTGCCAAGAAAACTCATTTCGATGAGTAAACTATCTCCTTCGTCCATCCAAAATGTTTGGCTTTCTTCTTTAAAAAGAATTTTGTAAGACTTTGTGCTAATGACATCATTGTTTTTAAGATCAACGTATGACATGTTGTAGGTCCAATAATTATGCCTATCCATTATGTTTAGGTCAAAATTGACGCCAAGGGTTTGTTGTAAACCCTTCTGATTATATATTTCCATAGTGCCTTCATAAGAACCCAACCAGTCGTTTGGAATTCCTTGACCAAAGGCAAAAGAACTTAAAAAAAGAATAAAAAGTACGCGCATAAAAAAAGGGGCTTAAGCCCCTCTAAATTAATTCATTTTTGCTTTCAATCCTTGATCAAGCGCATCAAGGAATTCTTCGGTATAAACAAAGTGTTCACCGTGGTTCACTTTATTTCCGTGAATACAAACCGCTAAATCTTTGGTCATGATTCCGCTTTCAACGGTTTCAATGCAAACACGCTCGAGTTGATTACAAAAATCAATCAGCTCTTGATTGTTATCTAGTTTTCCTCTGAAAGCCAAGCCGCGCGTCCAAGCAAAAATGGATGCAATAGGATTAGTAGATGTTTTCTTGCCAGCTTGGTGGTCTCTGAAGTGGCGTGTTACTGTTCCGTGTGCCGCTTCAGACTCCATGATTTGCCCGTCTGGGGTAATCAAAACAGAGGTCATGAGCCCCAAAGAACCGAAGCCTTGAGCAACCGTATCAGACTGAACATCGCCATCGTAGTTTTTACAAGCCCAAACAAAGTTGCCGTTCCATTTTAATGCAGAAGCAACCATGTCGTCGATCAGGCGGTGCTCATAAACAATACCAGCCGCTTCAAATTGTGCTTTGAATTCAGCTTGGTAAATTTCTTCAAAAATATCTTTGAAGCGACCATCGTATTTTTTAAGGATGGTGTTTTTGGTAGAAAGATAAAGCGGCCATTTTTTAGTAAGCGCCATGTTGAAACAGCTGCGTGCAAAACCAGCAATGGATTCATCGGTGTTGTACATCGCCATACCCACACCATCTCCTTTGAAGTTATATACTTCGAACGTTTGTGTTTCACCCCCATCTTCTGGGGTAAAGGTCATGGTTAACTTTCCTTTACCTTTGAAAACCGCGTCGGTTGCGCGATATTGGTCTCCAAATGCATGACGACCAACAATGATTGGAGCCGTCCAGTTGGTTACCAAGCGCGGTACATTTTGCATCACGATAGGCTCGCGAAAAACAGTACCATCTAGAATGTTGCGGATAGTTCCGTTAGGAGACTTCCACATTGACTTTAAATTAAATTCTTTCACGCGCGCTTCGTCGGGCGTGATAGTTGCACATTTGATCCCTACTTTGTATTGTTTAATTGCTTCAGCGGCATCAATAGTAATTTGATCGTTGGTTTCATCGCGCTTTTCAATACCTAAATCATAGTATTTGATATCTAAGTCTAGGTATGGTAAAATCAGTTTGTCTTTGATGAATTTCCAAATGATACGCGTCATTTCATCGCCATCGAGCTCTACTACCGGGTTTGCTACTTTAATTTTTGACATTTATTAATTTTTTTTATGAAGCAAAATTACGCAATTAAATAATAGATTTTGGACAAAATTTGCTGAGAAGGAAACATGGATTAATCTAGTGAACCAATCATTTTTGAAGGGTCAACGATTTGGTCATATTCTTCAGAACTCACGTGTCCTAAACCAACTGCTGCTTCTTTCAAAGTAGTGCCGTTTTTGTGCGCATATTTGGCAATTTCTGCTGCTTTGTAATACCCAATCTTGGTATTGAGTGCCGTTACCAACATTAAAGAGTTGTCAAGGTGTTGTTTAACAACCGGTAAATTTGCTTCGATGCCAACAGCGCAATTATCTGCAAATGAAACACAAGCATCGCCGATGAGGCGAGCAGATTGTAATACGTTTGCCGCAATAACAGGCTTGAATACATTCAGCTCAAAATGACCATTTGAGCCCGCTATACTGACCGTAACATCGTTTCCCATTACTTGAGCACAAACCATGGTTAGGGCTTCGGGTTGTGTTGGGTTCACTTTCCCAGGCATAATAGAAGAGCCTGGCTCGTTGTCTGGAATAATGATCTCTCCAATTCCACAACGTGGACCTGAAGACAACATGCGGATATCGTTACCAATTTTCATTAATGCAACTGCCGCACGCTTGAGCGCACCAGACAATTCAACCATTGCGTCATGTGCTGCTAAAGCTTCAAATTTGTTCGCGGCTGTAATAAAAGGTAGTCCTGTGAAGTCTGCAATTTTTTGAGCAACCAAAACGTCGTACCCTTTTGGTGTGTTGAGCCCTGTACCAACAGCTGTGCCACCAAGTGCCAATTCAGAAACAGCTACTAAAGCGTTTTTAATTGTGCGAACGGAGTTGTCAATTTGCGCTACATACCCACTGAATTCTTGTCCTAACGTAAGTGGAGTTGCGTCCATAAAGTGTGTTCTTCCAGTTTTTACAACATGTTTAAACTGTTCAACCTTTGCTTGTAGAACAGCGCGTAAATGCAACAACCCAGGCAGTGTTGTTTCAACTGTCATTTTGTAGGCGGCGATGTGCATTGCCGTAGGGTAGGTATCGTTGGAGCTTTGAGATTTATTAACGTCGTCATTTGGATTCAAGACCTTTTGCTCGTCGTTTAATGAGCCGCCCTGAAGGACATGGCCACGATTGGCAATGACCTCGTTACAGTTCATGTTTGATTGTGTTCCTGAACCAGTTTGCCAAATCACCAATGGGAATTCATCATCGTGTTGTCCCGTAAGGATTTCGTCACAGACCTTTGAAATAAGTTCTTTTTTATCTGCAGGAAGCACCCCGAGTTCATGATTGGCATGTGCTGCCGCCTTTTTTAAATAGGCAAAAGCATGGATGACTTCAATAGGCATGGACCCTTCCGGACCGATTTTAAAGTTGTTGCGAGAACGCTCAGTCTGAGCACCCCAATAGCGGTGAGCTGGTACTTTAACCTCGCCCATAGTGTCTTTTTCAATGCGGAATTCCATTTTTTCTTGTTTGTTAATTAATTTGTGGTAATTTTGAAGCGTATTCAATTGCAAAAATAATAGAAGATGAGCACTTTCGGTATTGTAATGTTTCTTTTAATTGGCGGAATGGCCTTTTGGATGTTGTTCTTTTTATTAGGATTTATCCTTCCTTATTGGTTAACACTAGGCCTTTTTGAACAACTTCGTCCTAAACGTATTTTTGACGAAAAAGAGAAATAATCCAATTTCATCTACCGAAAGCGCCAATAGGCGCTTTTTTTGTGTCCAAAAGTTTCCGGACAAGAGCTTAAAAATACTTAATTTCGAAGCGTAAAACCAACCTAATTGTCATGGAAATCACACCAGAACTCAAAGAGAAATTATCCTTACTTCATGAGAAATATGCCGCGCTCGGCGAAGATTTCAATGCCTATTTGGAGGGCTTGCTTTATGCGGATGTCACAACTTATTGGGACTACATTCAGCTAGACACCCTTTTGAGTCTACAACAACCAAAGACATCTTTTCCTGACGAAGTGGTTTTTATCATGTACCATCAAATCACAGAGCTTTATTTCAAACTCGCACTCCGAGAATTTGAAGCTTTAGGCGAATTAGCAGAACTTACCAAAATACACTTTATTGATCGCGTCACACGTATAAACAGGTATTTTGATGCTTTAGTAAAAAGCTTTGAAATCATGATTGACGGCATGGACCGCGACGAGTTTTTAAAATTCAGAATGAGTCTATTACCCGCTTCGGGTTTTCAATCAGCACAGTATCGCGAAATTGAAATTTACAGCACCGATTTCATCAATTTGGTAGCCAAAGATGTTCGTGAAAACATGCGCGGTGTTGAAGATATTGCTCTATTATTTGAAAACATTTATTGGAAGGCCGGCGCCACAGAGGTTGCCACAGGTAAAAAAACACTGACACTGATTCAATTTGAACAGAAATATAAAGACCAATTCATTGCGCTTGGCGAACGCTGTAAACATAAAAATCTTTGGCAAGTTTATTTGAGGCTTTCTCAAGAAGATCAGGCAGATGAGTCGGTTAAAAATGCATTGCGACAAAACGATGTCAACGTCAATATCAATTGGCCATTGGCACACTATAAATCAGCGGTGCGTTATTTGGCG
>JBIPMW010000402.1:0-6774 GCA_044376455.1 Crocinitomicaceae bacterium
CAGCTACTAATTGGGATTTTAAAGTATGATAACCTCTTTTACCCCCCAAAAAATCTTTCTGTTTCTTTTGGGGGCGTTCAATGGGAGTTTCCGTTACATCCATTACCGTTATGACCGGTATCTCTGCTTGATTGAGTAAAGCTTTTTTTCCTTTTAAACGGAAGTTTCCCGATTGTAAAAGCATTTTTTCCGTCTTATTTACAATCCGACATATAGTTGATTCTGATAGTTCCCAGCTTGTACCAATGTGAAAATATGTTCTATATTCTCGCCAATATTCTAACGTTACTAAAACTTGTTCTTCTATAGATAGTTTAGGTTTCGGTCCCCTTTTAGATGGTGAATTAGAGTCGGCTTCAACACTTTTTACTGATTCTACCATCTTTCTATATGTTTGTTTATACACACCGAAACGGCGTTTGAATTGTTCATCTGATAAGTTTTGATAATCCATAATTTTGCTAATAAACATAGCAAAATTATAGATGATTTCCTGACCTAAGATCACATTTTATTCTTTTTTCCACTTCAATCTAAGAATTGAGAAAAAAGCAAAACCTTATATTATACCATAAAAAAATTATGCAAGAGGTCTAGTATGACAGGACTTACGCAAAAGGGAACGAAAGTAGGGGTAATTCATGAATTACCCCTACGCAAGAATAAGGTTTTCAGTCACATCTTGCGTAAGTCCTATATGATTCTAAATAAATTTTTAGTATTGACTGTGGAGAAATTCACAGTCACGATGTCAGCTAGATATCTCGATTTAGACAATTTGCAGGTCTTTCGTCTATGTCTATTCAAATAAACTCTCTACTCTATTATTACTCACGGAATTATCCTGTTTTTCAAGAGCTAGAGGCGATCGCCAAAATCCTAAATCTATTTCGGGTTAAACAGGTTGAGCGCAAATAATTCTTCCCTATCTCACACTAGAGATTAAACAATTAATTCTAAAAAATGGAACACACCATCCCTATTCAAATTAAATTCTTTTGCAAATATCTTTTTGCCATCGAAAGAAATGATAACTTGCCCAAACCTGCTTTCACCAACAAAAGTGGTAAGACATTCTCCTGTCTCTATATCCCACACTTTGACCGTCCTATCCCAACCACTAGAAACAATTTTTTTCCCGTCTGGTGTAACTGCTACATTACTGACTACACTATTATGACCAGCTAGGGTGAGTGATGCTTGACCCGTCTCTATATCCCACACTTTGACCGTACAATCATAACTAGCGGAAACAATTTTTTTCCCGTCTGGTGTAACTGCTACATTACTGACTATACCATTATGACCAGCTAGGGTGAGTGATGCTTGACCCGTCTCTATATCCCACACTTTGACCGTCCTATCCCAACCACTAGAAACAATTTTTTTCCCGTCTGGTGTTACTTTTACGCTAGTAACTGCGTCATTATGCCCAGCGAGGGTGAGTGATACTTGACCCGTCTCTATATCCCACACTTTGACCATCCCATCACGACTAGCAGAAACAATTTTTTCCCCGTCTGGTGTTACTGCTACATCATTGAATACACTATTATGACCAGTGATGGTGAGTAATGCGTGACCCGTCTCTATATTCCATATCACTATATTATTCGTGATATTAAATGGCTTCGTGTCTCCTATCTCATCACTAGAAACAGAAATAATCTTTGTTCTATCCGGTGTGCTGTCTCTCATATTGACCCGATCGATAGGGGCGGTGAAAGCATATAATTCCCGATTTGTCTCCATATCCCATATCTTAATCATCCCATCCCAATCAGCAAGAACAAACCTTGTTCCATCTGGTGTTACCCCTACATAACGCATCGAGTTGCGAATTTCGTATCTTTTCTCTGTATCCCATATCTTGACCGTACCATCATTACTAGCGGAAACAATCTTTGTTCCATCTGGTGTTACCGCTAGATCATTTACTAGTTGATTATGACCGCGCAAGCAGCCTAATTGTTCTCCTGTCCTTAGATCCCATATTCTTATGGTCTCATCTAAACCACCAGAAACAATCTTGGCTGCATCTGGTGTCAACGTCACTGCACTTGGACTCCATTTATGACCACCAGTAAGAGTGAGGGATGGCCGTCCTATCACCATATCCCAAACCTTTTTCGTTATATCCCACAGCTTTCCCGTCTTATTCCCAAGAATAGGGGCAATTTTTGCTTGATCTGGTGTTTTGATCACTCCACTTAGCTCGTTATTACGAGCGTTGAATTTAGAGAAAAGTGACTCTGCTAACACATTCCAAATCTTGATATCTATATGCCACACCTTTATCGTCTCGTCTCCACAGGCGGCGACAATCTTGGCTCCATCTGATGTTACTGCTATTCCTTTAACGCTCCAACAATCAATGAGCGTTCGTATTTTTCGTCCTGTTTGTATGTCCCACACTTTGATCGTAGAATCACTGTCAGCAGAAATTATCTTGGTTCCATCTGCTGTTACTGCCACAAATTCGACCCATGTTTTATGACCAGTGAGTGTAAGTAATTTTTTTCCGTTCTTTATATCCCATACTTTTACGTTTTGATCCCAACCACCAGTAACAATCTTGGTTCCATCGGGTGTCAACGCCACTCCATGGACGCAGTAACTATCAACGTTGAGTCCGAGTAATTCTCGTCCTGTCTTGACATCCCATACTTTAACTATCCCATCAGTATAAAAAGAACCAACAATTTTTGTTCCATCTTGTGATACTGCTACTCTATCCACCAAGCTATTGGGATTAGTGAGAGTTAATGATTCTTGTCCGGTCGCTATGTCCCATACCTTTACTGTTCCAGATGCGGCAGAAATGATCTTGGCTCCATCTGATGTTATTGCTATACTATTTACCTCAAAAGGAGAAACTAAAAGAGTACGAATTAAACCAGTACCTGGTGGTTGTAAACTTCCTAAATAAGGAATTAAAGCAGGTGGAACTATCTTCGCTTTTGCCTGTTCTAGAAAAGATTGAATATAAAAATTTTCTAACAAAGATGGATAGGATAACCTACCTAATAACTGTGGAATTAACTGATCAGGATGCTCCATTAGAATATGGGCAGATAACCTAAACATTTCTTGAATTAGCTTTATGGCTTCCGTTCTTTCTGCATCATAATCAGGATGGTTCCGTAAATCAGATTGATGAACATAATCATAGTCATTTATGACATCTTGAACATCAAAACTCGGATGATTTAATTTATCAGAAATAAAAGGATAACAGGTTAAGCATCCATAGTAACGCCTGAGATTCCCAGACTCGAAGGCACTACTAGGAACTGTCGCTAAATATAATTGTCGTTCTTTTTTATCCATTTTTAGATAGGAAATGTCGTCTACAAGTTTATTAAGTGCTAATTAAACTGGTATTCATCAGGATCATTTTGTTTCCAGTAACGATTTAGAGCTTCATTGACTTCTCGAAAAATTTTCTGCTCAGTATTTGATTCTTTTCTTTGAGTTAAATATTCAAAAAAACTTTGATGATAAAAATCATAATAAATTGAATCCTCATTTTCTTCCTCTCGCAAATATTGATACCACTCCGTTATTACTTGATCTAAAATATCAATGTCAATGGTAAATATCTCCACAATAAATTCATCATAGATATTTCCTTTTTTTTGTCTAGCTTCCTTGAGCAAGTATAAAATTTTCTTTTTGTGAATGTTTTCTGGACGATTCATGCCCATTCTTTCCCAATGCAAATCATAATAATCTTTGAGAGTTGTAGGTAAATCATTTAAATTAAAATTAGTATATTGCTCTCTGGTGAGTGCGTCCATTAAACAAACTAAATACATAAAGTTATCAACAACCCTTTCAGATACCTTCTTGATAAAATCATCTGGTGTATAGGAATTACGATTTAACCATTCTTGTAACTTAGGGTCGTCATTCAGGAATAACCCAATACGTTCTTTAATATCATTTTGAGAAATATCCTTCATTTGACGTAAATCCAATTCATGTTGAGGAGTATCTACTTCTGTAAAAAGCCTTCTTTCTCCATCCGTTCGATAATGCCTTCTGGTTAAAAAGAAATAGACATTTTGGGGTAAGTTTCTTGGTAAAAATAAAATATTCTCTGCCCCAACCTCTTGTATCACTTCATCTAAAGCATCCACCACAATCACTAAAGATTCACTGGATGATAACTTCTCTGCCACTAAGTTGACTAGGGTGGCTAAATTAGCACTATTGACGTTAGATAATTTGTAATGCTGAATAAGTTGCTCTCGAATACTGTTTAAAAACTTCTCAGGAGTATTATTTCCTTGACTAGCAATATGAAAATAACAGATCGCCGGATTGTTTACAACATAATTAGCGGCGATCGCACTTTTCCCTGTACCCGGTTCCCCCAATACGGTAAAGTAACCGCGATCGTTATTTTTCTGAAATTCGTCGAAAGCTTGAGTTACAAACTCCCGTCCCACAAATCGCTTAGTACGAGACTCAATTAAAGATTTGAACTCAGGAGGGTAACTAATTTTTACTGTTAAATTTTTGGCTTTAACATTTCTTTTCAGTTGTTCCCACAAATCCAGATCAACACCCTGGGCAAGATCTATATTAAAGCATTTGCAAATCAGTTCAACAGTATCACTGTTTACTTCTTGACTGTTGCGGTCAAAAACATGGCGGTAGATAGTTTTTTTGTCGCCATAATTCAGAGCTTTTGCCATATCATCTTGAGTTATTTTTTTATCATTTTCATCTTTGAGACCCCCCAGAAAATTTCTCAGTCTTATCAAATCTGCTTCAGGCAATTTTATTTTAGGCATGGCTAAATCCTTTTTTTGAATAACACAATTAAAAATTTTGTGAAGTAACAATGACTTGGTTGATAAGTAGTCGTGCAAAATAAATTTCCCAGTGAAGAAAGGCAAAAGGCAAGGGGCAAGAGGTAAGGAGGGGGTTAGATATGTGTAATTAATTTTGCTTAGGTACTTAGCTATTTAGGGATTTTTCAATCAGTTACAGCGGTTGCGATCTCCCTATGAGATAGCAGACCAATAACGTAATGGATGGTTTTCCCAGTTGGAGGTCAGACTGAGACGCTACCTGCTGTATAGCTACATTTTTATACTATAGCAGAGAGACTAGCTGTGTCATCATTCTCTATCATCTGGGTGGAAGGACAGGACAGGACAAGATTTGATTTGTGTCCATTTTTTCCCTAGACATACAGGATTAAAGACAGCTACCGTAATTACAGGAAAAGAAACAATTCCTACTAACTACTAAGAGGAAAGTAATTATGCCTGGTACTGGAATGATTGATGCGTTTGAACGCTCTCGGAATCCCTCGAACAACAGTAGCTCAAATACTTCAACAAGCTCTAACGGTGGTAATACTTCAACAAGCTCTAAGGGTGGTCAAAAACCCTCTGCTGTCGAAGCTGCTGTTACTGGCGCAATAAAAGGTGCTGTTGTTGGTACAGCAATTGCTGGTCCTATTGGAGGACTCATGGGTGCGAAAGCAGGTGCAGCAATGGCTGGTGCTATTGCTGCTGCTAAATTTGGTGCTGCTGCTGGCGCAACTACTGGAGCAACAAGCAATCTATCCGCTAATGGTTATAAGACAGAAGCTAAAGTGCTTGGAACTGCTGTGACAGCAAGTTCTGGTGTTGCTGCTGTCTCTAAAGCGGTCAACAGTGCAAAAGATAATAAAAAGACTGTCTAAGTCTAACGTAATTGGGTTGTCTAGAAATTCTACTATTCAGCCCAATTTTTCAACTTTAAGGAGTGTAGATCATGGATTATTATCATCACTTGAATCGAGCTTTGTTTGATTTGGCGAAAAGTTCTGGCAAAAGCATTGTCAAAAAAGTTTCAGGTCTTCAAGATTTAGAAGATTGGATTAGCAATCATGGTGAAATATTTGTTAAACAAGCTATTGCAAACGTAATTACTAATCTAACCAGTAGTGTGTATCTGCGGGACAATGGTATTTATTCAGATGAATATCTTCAAAGGATGCAGGAGCAGTGGAACAAAGACCATGAAAAAGTGTTAAAACGATTTCCTCGTCTTCGGACATAGTTAAGTAATAATTTACGGCTGGTCGTCGGATGTGTGGCGGTTCTGCTCAAAAAGTATCTGAACCGCATTTTGATTGATGAGTTGGCCGTTCTGCCCCGCCTGGCGGCACAGGCGATAGCTTACTAAGCTGTTACACTGCTAAATTGTATAATCCTAATATTCTGAACTCTTCTGGAACAGGCATCTTGCCTGTTCCACTTATACAAATTAAATGCACAACAGCTTACCAATAGGCGATCGCTTTCACAAATTGGAGTTATGGTGATAAAAAAATCTTAAAAAATTACCATTTTCTATTGTTATGTTGATTCAATAATTTTTATCCCTGCTCTAAATTCTCGCAGTGCTTGAGCATGATTTTCTATACCAATACAACG
This sequence comes from Crocinitomicaceae bacterium, assembly GCA_044376455.1. Taxonomy (GTDB): domain Bacteria; phylum Bacteroidota; class Bacteroidia; order Flavobacteriales_D; family Crocinitomicaceae; genus UBA952. The sequence continues at coordinate 6,441 of JBIPMW010000402.1, forward strand.
CATCAATAAACCTACATCTAAACTCGGTAAAAGTTGCGATTTACTAACAGCCTCATATCCCTCATTTCCTAAACTATAAAACAATAACTCATCATTCATCCAAAACCAAACTTCAGGAATTTGTAACCGTTTATATGCTTCTAGTTTATTAATTCCTCCACTACTAACAACCACCTCAATCACTAAATCAGGATGTTTTCTATTTGCTACCAATTCATAAGATTCATCACCTTCTCTTTTAACCTTTTCAAATTCATTTTCTAGGGTGACAGAACCAGTAGGAGTAAAATCTAATCCCAAAAATTCTAAATAAATTTCTACTAAAGAAGCAATA
>JBIPMW010000011.1:0-19024 GCA_044376455.1 Crocinitomicaceae bacterium
ATTCAAACAATCTTTTTTGTGCGTTGGTCTCGATCCAGATTTAAATAAAATACCCCCACATCTCTTAGCCACAGCTGATCCTCTTTTTGAGTTTTGTAAGGCAATTATTGATGCAACGCATCCTTATGCGGTAGCTTTTAAACCCAATACAGCATTTTTTGAATGTCATGGTGCTGCTGGTTGGGAAGCACTCAGAAAAACAATCGCCTACATTCCAAAAGAATGTATGGTTATTGCCGACGCCAAGCGCGGCGATATTGGCAATACCTCAACCTATTATGCCAAAACCTTTTTTGAGCACATGAATGCCGATGCCGTTACTGTGGCACCTTACATGGGCTCAGATTCTGTGTTGCCATTTTTAGCGTTTGAAAACAAATGGGTTGTTTTATTAGCCTTGACTTCCAATGAAGGAGCCAAAGATTTTCAACTCGCCACCGAAAACACGGTACCTCTCTTTGAACAAGTATTAATGAAATCAGCACAGTGGGGTAGTCCTGAGCAACTCATGTATGTTGTTGGGGCAACCCGCGCCGAGGATATTGCTAAAGTACGGGCTTTGGTTCCGGATTATTTCTTTTTGGTACCTGGTATTGGTGCCCAAGGCGGAGACTTAGATGAAGTAGTTCGTTACGGTGCCAATGCCGAATTAGGCTTGTTGGTAAACTCTTCTCGGGCTATTATTTATGCCTCAGCAGGCGAAGACTTTGCGATAGCCGCAAAAAAAGAAGCGCTGAACATACAAAACCAAATGGCCGTGCATATTCAGCGCCTCGCGTTGTAATAATTGCTTATCTTGTAGCTAAGTCAGCGTTTTGTTCAGTTTGTTGAACGCTTCCGTAAGCATCACAGCTCGCTTTGCGACCTGCACCGCATGAAGCTAAAAACAATACAGCAAAAAGAGCTGCAACGATAAATGTAGATTTTGATTTCATGGTTGTTTGTTTTGTTGTTGTTGCTTCGTTTAACGGAAGTCCTTTTACAAAGTTACAATTTTTCAAAAATTACCGCGTTTTAAATTGAGCAATGAGCTTACGGTTCCATTTTTTCTTTCTGTTGTTATTTTCCTTTCCATTAAAAGGTTTTGTGCAAGTTCAACTTGTCTTTTCAGCTGACTTCCCTCAAGAGCTCAAGAAAATTACAAAAGGAATTCCTCCTGACATTCAGCAAAAATCTTGGCCCACATATGCAGATAAAGTTCAATTAGAGGCTTATGGCTTGGGTTATTTTTTAATTGAATCGCGGTGGGTTGCACACACGGATTCAAGCAAAGTGATTGAATTCAATGCAGGTAAAAAATTCGAGGAAATAGAACTTCTTTTTTCGAACACCTCACGCAAATTAAAACCAAAAGAATTTCAGCAACTCGTAACAGATAGTTTATCAGATTACCTCAATAATGGCCATCCTTTTGTCAAAATCATGCTTTTGGCACAATCTGCTGAGCAACCCAAATTCACCTTGCAAATTGAACCCGGACCATTAATTGAAGTAGGTCGCATAGTCATTAAACCAGAGGGGATCATTCAGTCAAAGGTGTTGGCACAGCTCTTGCAATTAGAATCAGGTTCGACTTTTTCAATAAAAGAACTCGAGCAAATTAGCAATAGACTTTCTAATCAAAGTGGTTTTAAATTAATCAGAGAACCAGAATGGTTGGTGCAGGAAAACCAAGCTGACATCTATCTTTACCTTGAAAGAGTGAAGGCCAGCTCTGCTACTGGTATTCTTGGTTTACAACCCAATCCGCTCACTCAAAAAAATACCTTAGTCGGAGAGTTGCAAGTGAGTTTGCACAATACTTGGCAAAAAAATGAAAAGCTCTATTTGAATTGGAGAAGTGTTGCTTCACAAGTGCAGTTGTTGCAGTTTCAAGTGAATTGGCCTTATATCGCGAGTTCGGCATATGGTCTTCAGGCCGGATTGAAAATGTATAAAAGAGACACTTCTTTTATTGAATTGAAATCACAAATTGGGCTGCAGTATCAACTTCCTAAAGCTTGGCAAATTCTTGGACTGCTCGATTTTTGGCGCTCGAGTAATTTATCTGGCCAGCAAGCCAATCAGCTAGCAAATTTCCGCAATCTTTCCTACGGCCTCGCCTTGCAACGAAAAACCCTCAATAATTGGTTTAATCCAACTAAAGGACAGATTTTTTATAGTCAGTTTTTAGTCGGTACCAAAAAAATGTCACAGGCTCATTTTACTTGGCGCTTAGAAATTCTGCAGCAGCAATTTTTTGCTTTGGCCAAAAGACACACTTTGCTTTTTCAGCAACAATTGAGTCACATTGCGTCAGATTCTCTTTTTAGAAATGAGCTCTATCGCTTCGGTGGTTTAGATCGCATGAGGGGCTTCGATGAGGAAGCATTTTTCGCATCAAGTTTTGCATTTGCTGGCCTTGAGTACCGCTTTATTATAGACGAGTTCGCTTACGCTTCGATTTTTACAGATTGGGCCGCATTTACCAATAAAACAATTTCAGCCCCGGTAGAATGGGTTCAGGCAGTGGGTATGGGTTTTGCGATGGGCTCAGAAAAAGGAATTTTCAAACTCAATTATGCATTAGGAACGTACTTAGGTCAGCCATTCAAGTTCTCATCAGGAAAAATACACTTGGCTTATATATCTTACTTTTAATTATGAAAATCATTTTTGCGAGTCACAATCAAAAAAAGACGGAAGAAATTCGTTCAATATTGCCCAGTTATATCAATTTATTGAATCTACATGACCTCGGACAAACGGAAGTTATTCCGGAAGAAGAACCAACGATAGAAGGGAATTCTGCATTTAAAGCCAATTGGGTTTTTGAGAAATATGGTTTGCCGAGTTTTGCGGATGACACAGGTTTGGAAGTCCTGGCGCTTGGTGGCGCTCCGGGTGTACATTCGGCGCGCTACGCAGGTGAGGGCCGCTCAGATGAAGCAAACATGCAAAAATTACAAGAAAACTTAAAACCTCATAAAGACCGTTCTGCTCAATTTAAAACGGTGATCACCTATCGTGCAGAAGGAGTTTTTGAACAATTCACAGGGCTTGTTGAGGGAGAAATAGCGCTAGAGGCCAAAGGAAGCAAAGGTTTTGGTTACGACCCTATTTTTTATCCTGAAGGTCAAGAGCGCACGTTTGCAGAAATGGAATTAGCAGAAAAAAATGAATATAGCCACCGCGCTAGGGCATTTTCCCAACTGATGAACTTTCTTGCCACACAATAGCTCTATCTAAAGTCTTGTGCGCTAGATTTGATCACAATAGCAACGTTTTGAACATCGCCATTGATGGGCGGGCAAATTTTGGTGATTTTTACCTTGAGTTTGTCAACTCCAACGAGTTCATGATAAATGCGTTGGCAAATTCGATGACCAACATGCTCAATAAGCTTAGATCGGATGGCCATTTCTTCGGTGACAATCCGGTTGACATCCACATAATCTATGGTTTGTGTTAAGTCATCGGCAAGGGCTGCTGCTGTGAAATCAGTGGTTAGGTTTACATCGACAACATAGTTTCCGCCAACACGGCCTTCTTCCTCTAGACAACCATGAAAAGCATAAAGCTGTATGCCGTTAACTTCAATTTGATGTTTCATCCAGGATTAGTTCTATGGCTTTGATTCCTTGTTCCATGCGCTTGATAACTTCAGCTTTGCCTAAAAATGCAGTTACATCAAACATTCCTGGGCCAGCGCCAACACCAGTTAGTGTCAGGCGATAGGGCAATAATACAGCCCCAATACCTACTTGTTTTGCTTCTAAAAAGGCCTTGAAGGCACTTTCAATAGATGCCGCCGAGAAGTCAGCTAAATCGGTTAAAATTTGTTTCCACTCTTGCATGAAAGCGGTGGTTTCTGGTTTCCATTTTTTGCGGATGGTTTCGGCATCAAATGTGCTTGGCTCAGCTAATAAATAGGCGCCTTCTTGAAGGATATCTTGCGCGAAAGTGGCGCGTTCTTTCATGAGCCCACAAATAATGGCTAAACGAGAAGTGTCAACGTTTAAGTTGTTTTGTGATATCAGTGTTTGAGCAATTTGCTCGTCAGAAAGTGCACGCAAATATTGTTGTTGGAACCATTTGGTCTTGTTCGGATCAAACTTTGCACCTGCTTTGCTTACACGCTCCAGAGTAAATGCTTCAACCAATTCTTCGAGCGAGAAAATTTCTTGGGTTGTTCCGGGGTTCCAGCCCAAAAGTGCAAGCATGTTGATAAAAGCTTCGGGCAAATAACCATTTTCGCGATACCCTGAATAGAGTTCGCCTTCTGCAGTTGTCCAATTCGTAGGGAAAACAGGAAAACCTAAGCGATCTCCGTCACGCTTAGAAAGTTTACCATTGCCATCGGGTCTGAGTAGGAGTGGAAGGTGCGCAAATTCTGGACAATCCCAGCCAAATGCTTGGTATAAAAGTATGTGTAAGGGCGCTGATGGAAGCCATTCTTCGCCGCGAATCACATGGCTAATTGCCATTGTGTGGTCATCAACGATATTTGCGAGGTGATAAGTAGGCATACCATCGCTTTTGAAAAGTACTTTATCGTCGAGGTTATTCGTGTTGACTACGACCCAGCCTCGAATCAAATCATGAAAACGCACATCTTGGTTGCGCGGCATTTTCATGCGAATGACATAGGGTTCGTTGGCAGCAAGTAATTGCTCAACCTCTGATTGCGGTAGTGTCAGCGAGTTGCGCATGCTACCACGCGTAACGCTGTTGTATTGCCAGTTTGGCATACCCATGTTTTTTGCTTGGTCGCGCATGCGGTCGAGGTCTTCAGCGCTATCAAAGGCATAATATGCTTTGTCTTCTGCAACCAGTTGTTCGGCATAAGGGCGGTACATTTCTTTGCGCTCAGATTGAACGTATGGTCCGAAATTACCGCCTAAACCAGGGCCTTCAGTCGGCATGATACCACACCAAGCTAAAGCATCCATGATATAATCTTGAGCTCCAGGTACAAAACGCGTTTGATCGGTATCTTCAATGCGAATAAGGAAGGTACCATTGTGCTTTTTGGCAAATAAATAATTGTAAAGAGCGGTGCGCACACCACCCATGTGTAAGGGCCCTGTTGGTGACGGAGCAAAGCGAACGCGAACTGGAGTTGTAGACATAATATATAAATAGGATGCAAAGATAATAAATTGGAAAAGAATCAAGTCTGAAATTGACTTGAGTCACGATTGTAGTGAGGTCTTTTTGCAACCTTTGTTTAAATTCAGCACTATGTCAGAAAAATCATTCAGAATCCAAATGACATTCAAATGGATGTAGGATTTTAGAGAATGACCTTTTGGGACTTTCCAGTTTGGTTTCTCAGAAAGTAAATGCCTTTTGATAAGTTTTTGATTGGAATGCGTTGGTTTCCTTCATCAAGCTTGAAGGACGCTTCTAATTGCCCCATGGTATTCAAGAGGTCAAGTTGCAGTGCATTTTCACACGCGATGTATATGAATTCTGCATCTTGTCCTTTTAATTTCCAGTTGGTTAAATTTAAAGTTTCAAGACCAGCACCACCATCTAAATTGATTTTAACGATGTAGTCCAGTACATTGGCACATGAGTCATCGTAAATCGCATAATTAACCAATCCGCGCGTAATATCGTCATAGCCATCCAAAATGAGGTTTTCTATGTAAGTTGAATCTTGTGAACAGAAACAATTGGCATTGACTTGGAAATTCTTGTCAGTGAGATTTTGTAAATTATAGGAGGTATTGTAGCAAATGGTATTATTCTCAATTAGGGTAGAGTTGGGGCTGTAGGCTAAAACTGCTACACCAATATTATTATCATTGATGATATTATTGGTGAGAATTCCGTTATCACCAAGTTTGACCGCAATATCATTGTTTTCAAAAACACAAGCACTGATGTTGTCGGAGCCCGTATTGTCTATTGCAACCCCATTTCCTTCGAAGTAACAATTTTGTATAGTGTGCCCAAAACCTTCGGCAAAAGCAAAGTCATTATCAATAAACTGACAATTAGAAACCATTCCTGGTGAACCAACAATATTGTTGCCATTTCCTTGGAATAAGCAATTGCTTACGCTGATGAATTGTGCCCAGGTAAAGGAACAGAAATTATCGATGAACTGACAGTTATTGGCCGTTAGAGAGCCAGTGATTATTTGAGCAGCTTGTCCAACCCCATTTCCTTGAAATAAACAGCCTTCATAAACCATATTGGCATTCAATTGAACACCATAATTGTTGTTTTTAAACTGACAGTTGGTCCAATTGTAGCTCACACCTGGTTGGGCGATGTCATTTGCAATCCCGTAGAAGCTATCATGTAACCTGAAGCGATCTAATTGTACATTTCCTCCTTGAGAGCCTTTAATATTGATACCATACCATGTTTGTTGCCCTGGTATGCTGGCATCAGTTGTTTTGAATGTGATGGGCGCTGAGTCAGTTCCGATAGCAATGAGCGTTCCCCTCACTTCTAGGTAACGCAAATTTCCGGTATTGAAAGAATAATCAGGAGTTACTTTTACCTCGACCCCTGGTTCTATCGTTAATGTTACTCCAGGGAAAATAACCATGGATCCTGTCATAAGATACGGACTATTTGCTGCGGTCCAGGTTGTATTTTGGTAGATACCTCCTGTTACTGTTGTTTGAGCAAACAAACTATTAATTAAAATCATCGAAAGAAAAGCCAAAGTAAACTTCATGTGTCTTGTTTTGTAAAACTATATTAAACTATTCCGTTAACAATCGTTAACAGAAGATATAACACATTATTTGTAAAATGGTTGTCTCTCATTTTCCCTTTTTCATCATTAAAAAAATTTATACAAAAAAGAGGGCAAGCCACAGGCTTGCCCTCTCGGTAAATCGGGGATTGATGTTATTCAATCACAAATTCGCGTCTGACTGAACCATGGATAGTTTCAACATTAATGTAATAAACACCAGCTTTCACATCTGAAGTATTGTATTCTAGAACAGGTAGTTTGATGTTACTTTCACTAGCGATCTGACGACCTTGAATATCTACGATATTGTAGCCAACGATATCAAGCCCATTAACTTGTGCGTATAGTTTAGCGCTTGTTGGTACTGGGAAAACTGAAAAGTTAACAGCCAATTGCTCTTCTACACCCATATCACAGTTCAAGTAGCTCATGTTTGAAAAGTTGACGTGGCAAGCAAAATAAACGGAATCAATATAAGGGTTGCGATTACCTTGAAGAACCGCTACATATTCATGGCGCGCAATTTCGTAGTTGTCAGGTAAGTCATTAAAATGCCATGTTTTCAATGACTCTTGACTTTGGTTAGCAGGTAATTGCCAGTTATTTCCAGACACACCGTTGTAGCATGTTGCCATGTAAAAAATAGAGCGAGCAGCATTTCCTTTTTGTTCAGGACGTGGTTCATAAACCAGCTGATTACCTGAGTAGCCCACTCGGCCTCCTAAATAAGTGAAGACTACATTGCCATCGATGTCCATTAAAGGAAGATTACTTCGCGGCGTATTTGCTTGTTGCAAGTTTGTAGGCCATAGGTTGTGTTGGTCGTTGTATTCAGGTTTTTCTGGATTGTCACAAGGGAAAGTTGGCATCCAAGAATGTGAGTAAGTATGCTCTCTTGAGTAACCTGTAGATGTCCATGTAAATGGATCATTGAAAACTTTGCGCTCGCCAGAATAAACACAAAGTACATATGATTGACCATTAGTAGTATCGCGTACTTCGTATTGAGTAGCCATTGTGGTCAAATAATTATAGTAAGAAATAGAAGTGTGAGGGTTGATCAAAGCACTTAAATCTGTTAGAAAGCTTGATGATCCGGATTGAATACCAGCATAGTAGTTTCCAATTTGTTGACCTTGACTTGTTACATTTCCTGTAGCAGGATTTGTGGTTTTGTAATTTTGATATCCATTTGGTCCGTTAAATGCATATACAGCAAAATGGTAATTGTTATTGGCTTCGATATGACGTGGCGTAAAAGCAGTTCCAGCACCGATATAGGCTACCTTGGCATTACCGATGACATCACCTCTTTTATAGGTTGTTCCGTCAATAGGAAGTCCAGCTACTGGGCCTCCAATGCGCCATAATACAATGTAGTTTTCTGCTGCAACTGCCGGATACTCACCTGCTAAAGTATACGCTTTAACCAATGGGAAAATAATGCTTGCTGGATTCGAAGCCGGTTCTGTTGCGAGGTTGTTGGTCCCGATTCCGTATAGTTGAATGATGTATGGATTTTCATCAGCGTCGTCGTTGGCAAGAGAAAGCGTAGCCAAACGAGAACCTGGGCCACCAGCTGAAAAGTTGAGTGTAACAGTTTGTGAACTGTTAGGGCCAACCACAACATTGGCAGCACAGCTGTAATCTGCTGCATTTGCGCCGCTCAGGCTTGCACCAGAAACGGTCAAATTTTGAACACCATAATTTTCAATGGTGATAGTCGTAGCTGCAGTAGTGCCAACAACATAGCTATCGCCAGTCAATACATTATTACCGTTGATTTTTACGTTGATTTCTCTTGCGGGAGCAACATACGTAAACATATCAGCGGTACTTCGAGGAATCAATTGGTAATTCGTGTTGAACTGTCCTATAAGACCAATAATGCTGATAGGGCCTGATGGAATAGCAGAACCGTCAATGTTTGTGGTGCCGTTTATGCGGACATCAAAAGTATTGGAACCATCAAAAATTTGCACGGTGCTATTTCCGGTGGCAAAACTTCCAGTTTGAACAAAAGTGACGTTGTCAAAGCGAACCAGTTGGCCTTCGAGTGCTTCTCCGGCACTTGGGATTGGAATGACAAGAGGCGCTGGCTGCACAACGGCTTGACCATGGTTTGTGAATGAATTGGTTGGAGATAATTCAAGTAGACCATTAAATTCAAAAAGCACACCAACTGCAGTAATGGAGTCTCCTTTGATAATGGTGTTTAAGTTTGAACCATAGCAAGCGATACCTGCAGTGCCATCCTGAATGTAGCGAATTGGACCTAATTCACTTCCGTTAGTAACCACTCCGCTAACGGTTACGGTTTGTCCGATCCCGAGGTTGCGCACTTGTTCGATGCTTTGAGCAAAGAGCTGCTGACTAAAGCAGAGCAGCGCTAAACTGAATAATAGTTTTTTCATAGTTAGAATTGTATAGCTAGATTGACATTAAAACGCAATCCTTGACCGAACATTACGGTGGCAGATTGTGCATTGAATTGATCATAGATGCTATTTGCGTTATTAGTAGCATCCGAGATAAAAGAGGTGTTTAATAGGTTTGTGACAGCCGCGCCAAAACTTATCTTTTTGTAGCGATAACCCGCAAAAACATTGATCAAAGAATAAGAAGGAATTTTCCAGGAATCGCGTCCACCATTGCTGCCTTGTAATGAGAACGGGTCGAAATTGGCGTAGTAGCGGTCAAAAAATTGACCTTGTATTTTGATATAACCATTTTTTATTGGTTCATAACGCAAAGAAGCAGCAAGCGCCGTTTGGGCTGCATCGCCCACATGAACGCCTTTAGCATCGAATGTGAATTCAAGAGAATCGTATTGCGGAATGAAGACTGTCTTGCTTGAATTCCAAATCCAATTACCATAGGAGAACATGAATTCTAAAGATAATTTGGGAGTAATTTCCCAAGCCACATCGATTTCTTGCCCCATGTGAATGGCATCCATGCCGTTGATATTTACTCGGATGAATTCGGTAGGGTCATTGGGGTCCGGAACTGCTACACCATAAGGAAACGGTTTGTTTTTCCAGTTTGTAAAGTAGGCATTGAAATTAACGCCAAAGTGCTTGTTGGTATAATGATAACCACCTTCCGCAGCATAGATGATTTCGTTGACAATTTCACCAAAAAAGGAATTGGTATTGTTGTCAATCACATTTGAAAACTGTGGTGTTCGGTTCAAGTAACCTAGGTTGCAATAGATATCTTGAAACTTATCGAGTTTGTAGCTCAGTCCTGATTTGATCGTGATACCCGGAATATACTTCCAATCTGTGGCAAAATATTCCAAACCAGCTGACCTCGCATTGTAAACTTGACCATTGTAGGTAATGGTATCGAGCGCGCCAATGCGTAAAATGGTATCGCCAAGTTCAAGAACCTTGCGCTGAAAATAGTCTACTCCTTTGTATCCGTTTACGATGCTAGATACATTGACAAACCAATTGACCTTGTCACCATTGTGCTCTATTTGACCAAATAAGCCCGCGTATTGCACGATGCCATCGCGATCTGCATTAAAAGTGTTTTTGGCGATTTTGTCACCAACGCGTTTCATTGGATTGGGGTCATTGAAATTGGCAGTGCTGACAAAATAGTCGGCACCTAGGAGATTGGTGATGACTTGATAGTGACGCCCTTCATAATAGCGGTAATCCAGACCTCCGGATATCGCTGTCTTTTTGTTGTATTGGTAGTTGAATTGCCCGAGATAGCCCAGCCAAAAATGATTGTTCATGCTGGCTAATAGAATTTGACTGGCTTTGATTTCTGTTTGCGAATAGATCGGATCAATGTTAGGGGTGCCAAATAAGGTATTAACCGTATTTTCTGTCACCATTTGATCCCAATCAATATTCATGTTGGAATCTCGTAGAATAGCTGAGGAATTAAAAATACTCGTTCCTCCACCACGACCTATGGATAGGTAGACCAGGTTCGAGATGTCTAATTTTTCATTGACAGACCAAAAATCTTTCAATGTGATTTGTGGTTTATTGTAGAAATTCTGACGCTCACTTAAGAATTCTTGACGACCTTCTTCGTTGGTAATATAACCCCAATGCTGGTTGTAGCGTATGCCACGGTCATTGAGAACGAGGGTAGAATCAAATGGGATACCTAGTTCTTGAGATTTTGACGCATCCCAATATTGTATAGATTGATTGAAAGACCGTTGTCCGTGCTTTTGTGGCGCGGCAAATGCTGAAAGCGTGAGCAGGTGGTTATCAAGGCGTTTTGATATTTTTGCATAACCAAAGTATCCTTGTGTAGGTGTGCCGTCAACCCAGCCTTGTCCTTGTTTGTAAGAACCAGAAAAGGTGAGACCCCAACCGGATTTGGTCATACCCGTATTGTAGGAAAGCGAGCTGCGTAAGAAATTGCCCGTTGCGTATTCTTGTTTGAAAGAACCGCCTTGTTTCGTTCCTACGCCTTGCGTGATGATATTGATTGTTCCTCCAATAGATGGCATCGCAATTTTAGTGGCGCCGAGCCCACGTTGCACTTGCATTTGAGCTGTAATCGCATCGAGGCCGAACCAGTTGGACCAATAAACAGCACCATTTTCCATATCATTGACAGGTACTCCGTCAATCATTACACCGACGTTGCGTTGGTCAAATCCACGGACATTGATACGGGCATCGCCATCACCGCCACCCTGATTTGTAGCATAAACACCAGGTGTTCCGTTAAGGAGCATCGGTAAATCACGTGAAGCCAATTCTTCTGTGATTTTCTTGGTGTCAATTTTTGTAACTGCCACAGGTACATTCTGACCTCTAACGAGGTTGCCGATTACCCTGATCTCTTTCACTTCTTGAGTTTCACCAATTGTGAAGTCTTGAACTACGGCTGCTTTGTTGAGCGTAATGTCGTAGCGCAAAGTATCTTGCAGGGGTAGCGTAAAAACCAGCTGATACTTGCCAAAAGGAATATTTTTGAATGCGTATTTTCCTTCCTCGTTTGTTGCGGTACGTGCAATGTAATCTTTACCACTGTAGAGTGTGATTTTTGCACCAGGCACCGTGTTTTCGCCAGGATTCATGGTGGCTACACCTAAAATGGAACCAGTTTCTTGTGCGAGGATTGTTTGGGTAAAAATTACCGAAAACAAAGACAATAAAAACAAACGCATCTTAGCGAATGATTACTTTATGAAGCGCTTGTTGGCCGTCATTAAGAGTCAGTCTGATGAAGTATACACCTTGTAATGCGCTGAGATCAAGTTCTAAAACCCCTTGGCTTGGTGAAAGATTGAATTCTTTCAATTGTTGACCAAGGGCAGAAATTACTTGAGCCTTACGCACTTGATTTTGGGTTTTTATGTAGACTAAACCGTTGCTTGGATTCGGGTAAACAGTTGGGTTAATGTTGGCTGTTTCTTTGACACCTATCGAATTGCAATCACAATTGTGAGAACCTAAAGAAGTCCAGTTACCATCGAGGATTGGATTACCGGAAGTTCCATATAGCGTGTCGCCGTTTGCGTCTAGACGAACTACAACAGCTGGAATGCTATCCCATTCTAGGAGAGGGTCGAAGAAAGATGGGTTACCCACCTGACCTTTTAAAACAGTTGCTTCGCGGATCATGCTGTGGTCTTTGGTAATCAGTACACCAAGCCCAGTGCTGTATGGGAATTGGCTGGACCAAGCACCGTCATTACCTGAAGCAGTTCCTGTCTCGTTGGCAGGGTTTTCACCAATTTTTCCGAATACATCAACAATGGCAAAACCAGCAACATTAGTTGCATTGATAACGGAGGTTGCACTTGCCGGAAGTGTACCCTTCGCAAGTAGAATGGCATCGTTGCCATTCCAATAGAATGCATTTGAAGTATTGTAGTCTGGACAATAAAAACCATCTGCACGGGCCTGAAGTGAATCCCAAACAGGTGCTTCTTGTCCAGTTCCGTTTGGATCAAGTTTTTGTAGGACAGCCACATAAACCCCTTTCGCAGGCACTGTACCACTCAGTTGAATTGAGTTGGCAACAGTAGCGGTCGTTGAGCCGTTGGAATAGCGACTCACAAAATAACCTGATAAATTCATCGGATTATTGGTGGGGTTGTAAATTTCTAGTGCTTTGTTATTTGACCAACCCTCAACATATTCAGAAATGAATAGCTCATTACAAGAGTTTTGAGCATAGAGGTTAGTACCAAGAATGAAAATAATAGAAAGTAGCGCTTGCTTCATGAGTTTAGATTTTATCAACGAGCATTCAGCTTTGAATATTAATAACTCTCTATGGTTTCGGCATCATTAGAGCCTCAAGGAGGTCATAGAAAGTCTGCAACAAATTTAATGTTTTTACTTTAAATCAAAAAATTCCAAAACAAATCTATTTTATCAAAAAGTTTAAGTTCAAAAGGAAGACACCTTTTTTAAACTATGTATCTTAGGGGCAAAATAAGTTGATATGAAAAGTTTCTCTCTGTTTGCGCTCTTATTCCTCACGATGCATTCATTTTTTTCTCAAGATTTGAATGTAGCCCGAATCTGGAAAAATTATGAATTTTCTGCAAAAAGTGCTGGGTCATACCAAATGCTTCAAGATGGCGTGTCCTACACTGAATTAGATGAAAAGGGTGATTTAGTGAAAAGGTCACTCAATGAAACAGTGAAAGCGGAAATTTTAGTGAGTGCAGCAAAGCTTGTTTGGAATAATGCGCCAATCACTGTCGCTGGTTATGACTTCAATAAGGATGAACAAAAGGTCCTGCTTTGGACTGCTCCAAAAGCAATTTACCGCAGAAGTTTTGAAGCATTCTATTTTCTTTATGATCTAAAAACCCAAAGTTTAACCGCCTTGGATGAAGCACATGCGCCACAAACATTGGCAGAGTATAGCCCAGATGGCACGAAAGTTTCATTTATCCATGGCAATGACATCTTTGTTAAAGATTTGCTGACTGGTAAAGTGCGCAAAATGACGGAAGATGGTAAGCGCAACAAAATCATCAATGGAACAACAGATTGGGTGTATGAGGAAGAATTTGCTATTACCAAAGCCTACGGTTGGTCGCCAGACAGCAAATACTTGGCGTTTTTGAAGTTTGATGAGCGGGAGGTACCTGAATTTCAGATGGCTATATATGGTGAGTTATACCCACAGCAATACACTTATAAGTATCCGAAGGCAGGTGAAAACAATTCAAAAGTGAGCCTCCATTTATTGCAGGTTTCAAGTGGTAAGTCGCAAAAAATTGAACTTGGTAAATATGAGTATATCCCAAGGCTAAATTGGTCAGAGACCTCCAATCAATTAATCGTGCAAACGATGAACAGACATCAAAATGAATTGAATTATTGGTTGCTCGATTGCAATTCAAAACAAGTATCAACGAAACAACTCTACCAGGAAAAATCAGATACATATGTTGAAGTAGATGATAATTTGAGCATGCTAAATGACGGCAAATCGTTTTTGCGTTGCAGCGAAATGTCGGGCTATAATCATATCTATCGCATTGGTTTTGATGGCAGCGTTCAGTCAGTCACTTCTGGAAATTGGGATGTCATTGAATTCTTAGGTATTGATCAAGATGCGGCTATGGTATATTACGCCAGTGCTGAGCCAGGCGCAATTTATAAGTCGGTTTATTCTGTCCGTGTAGATGGATCTCAAAAAACTAATTTAACCCCTGTTTTGGGATACCACCATGCTGAATTCTTAAATGGCATGAAGTATTTTATACATAGTTATTCGACTGCCAACACCCCACCAGTTATTGAACTGAGAAAAGCATCCGGTGAGCTCGTTCGTACTTTGGAGCAAAACAACGATTTACTTTCCAAAATGAAGAACGAAAGACTCAGTCCAAGAACTTTTTTAACGATTCAAACGCCTGAGGCAACGCTCAATGCTTCTTTGATTTTGCCACTCAATTACGATCCTGCCAAAAAATACCCTGTTTTTGTCAATGTATATGGTGGCCCAGGACACAATGAAGTGTTGGATAGCTGGGATGGCAATGATTATTTTTTCCATCAGTTACTTGCCCAAAATGGTTACATGGTACTCAGTATTGATCCAAGAGGTACGCAATACCGCGGAACGGCATTCAAAAAATCGACGTATTTACAATTAGGGAAGTTAGAGATCGAAGATGTACTTGCTGCAACAAAAGCGTTTGCTATGCGTCCAGATGTTGATGCAAGTCGTCTGGGTATCATGGGCTGGAGTTATGGAGGTTTTATGTCTTCATTGGCCATGACCAAAGGCCAAGGCTTATTTAAAGTTGGGATTGCTGTTGCTCCGGTCACCAATTGGCGCTATTATGACAACATTTACACAGAACGATTTCTAAGAACACCCCAAGAAAATACAAAAGGCTACGACGAAAACTCGCCCATCAATTTTGTGAAGGATTTGCAGGGTAAGTACTTTTTAATCCATGGCGCTGCCGATGACAACGTTCATTATCAGAATAGCATGGAAATGATTACTGCTTTGGTAAAGGCAAATAAGCAATTTGACCTATTTATTTACCCGAATAAAAATCATGGTATTTATGGTGGGAATACCCGCAACCATCTTTTTGAAATGATTTTTGAATATATACAAGAGGAACTGTAAACATTATAAAATTATATATGTTTTTTGTAAAGACTCTTGTTCGCAATTGCACATTCTTTTGTAATTTAGGCACGTCTTATCAAACGCATATACATCAATCCAATGAGCGAAACAGCCAAAATAGAACTAGACGGTAAAGTTTATGAACTTCCTGTTTTTGTAGGTTCTGAAAATGAAAAAGCAATAGACATCTCCAAATTGCGAGACCTAACGGGTTATATTACCCTTGATACAGGTTATAAAAATACGGGTGCCACCAAAAGTGCCATCACGTATCTTGATGGAGAGGAAGGAATTTTACACTACCGCGGTTACTCTATCGAGCAATTGGCTGAAAAAGCATCTTTCATTGAAGTGGCATACCTACTGATCTACGGTAATTTGCCAAATCAGCAAGAACTAGATGCTTTCCAAGATAGTATCTGCAAGCATACATTGGTTCACGAAGACATGAAGCAATTTTTTGAAGCATATCCTTCAAAAGCACATCCAATGGGTGTACTTTCCTCTATGGTTGCTTCTTTGGCTACATTCTATCCAGAATCCCTTGATCCGAACCGCAGCGCTGAAGCGAAGAATCTCACTATTCATCGCATTTTGGCTAAATTGCCAACCTTGGCTGCATGGTCATACAAAAACCTCATTCGCCATCCGTTCATGTATCCGCGTAATGAATACGATTACTGTAAGAATTTCATGTACATGATGTTTGCCATGCCAACCCAAGACTACCACGTAGATCCAGTTGTCATTGATGCGCTCAACAAATTACTCATCCTGCACGCAGACCACGAACAAAACTGTTCCACTTCAACAGTACGTATCGTTGGTTCGTCGCAAGCAAATCTATACTCTTCCGTTTCTGCCGGCATCTCTGCTTTGTGGGGCCCATTGCACGGTGGTGCCAACCAAGAAGTCATTGAAATGCTCGAGCGCATACATGCGGATGGTGGAAACGTAGACAAATGGGTTGCTAAAGCAAAAGACAAAGAAGATCCATTCAGACTCATGGGATTTGGACACCGCGTATACAAGAACTTCGATCCACGTGCCAAAATCATCAAAAAGGCATGTGACGACGTCCTTGAAAAATTAGGTGTCAATGATCCTTTGCTAGACATTGCCAAAAAACTAGAAAAAGTTGCCTTAGAAGACGAATACTTCAAAGCACGCAATTTATATCCAAATGTAGATTTCTATTCTGGAATCATTTACAAAGCATTAGGTATCCCAACAGAAATGTTTACAGTGATGTTTGCCATTGGCCGTCTTCCAGGATGGATTGCACAGTGGAAAGAAATGACAGAAAACAAAGAGCCAATTGGTCGTCCGCGTCAGATTTATACTGGCCATACCAATCGCAATTACGTTCCTATCGAACAACGATAAAAAATTCAACCATAAAAAAAAAGGGCGCTATAGAGCGCCCTTTTTTATGGAGTGAAAAAATGAGTTCAGAATTTTTTCGAAGACAGTTACTTTTCCGTACTACTTTCCCCAAATCTTTTGGTTCCTGAATAGGTTTCGTAACATCTAAAACCACATTCGAGGTCACCGTTGAACACTTTATATTTTTTACTTGGCTTGAGCCCAACGCTTTTGAGTCCTTCTTCACTAGAACTAATGATCCAAGCTTTTGATTCAGTGAGGTCGTGTTTGAGCCAATTCCCGATGTTTTCATAGAGTGGACTGACATCGGCCGCCATTCTTTCATCGTATGGTGGGTTTGTTAATACAAAAACAGGCGCCTCCACTTTTAGCTTTTCAAAAGAACAAGATTGAACTTCGATAAAGCGCCCGAATGAAAAGCCTCTTAGGTTGCGTCTGGCTTTGAGTACCATTTCATCTGAAAGGTCGCCCCCTATAATTTTACACGGTAACGCCCTGACATTTCGCGGGGCGTTTTCATAAATTTCATCCCACATTGCTGCGTCATAGTTTTTGAGATTTTTAAACGCATAATGTTGGCGTTCTATATTGCTAGGAATACCGGTCGCGAGTAGAGCGGCTTCAATAAGCAATGTGCCTGAGCCACAAAATGGGTCAACGAAGGTTTGTTGGCGATCCCAGCCTGAAAGTCGGATTAAACTTGCGGCTACTACTTCATTGAGTGGCGCAGGGCCAACAGCTGTTCGATAACCTCTTTGAAATAAAGGCAATCCGCTGGTATTTACAGAAATTGTGACTTCTCGATCTTTGATATAAAGGTCAAATAGGATACTTGGTTTTTTAATGTCGATGTTTGGACGTTCATCCTGCTTGGCCTTGAACTGATCGACAATAGCGTCTTTAACGAGTAAAAAAGGGTAGTGTGTATTTTTGAATATAGAGGAGAAAATGGCGCCTTTGATGGCAAAGGTTTTATTGACATCAAAAAGTTCAGTCCATTTTACTTTCAAAGCACGTTTGTATAAATCCTCTTCTGATTGAATGTAGAAGCGTTCAATTTCGACCAAAACTGCAATTGCACAGCGAATGTACAAATTGAGTTTGTAGACATCTTGCCAACTCCCGCGAATGCGTACTGCTCTGTTGAGTATTTCTGGCTCGGCATAGCCCAACTCTAAGAGTTCATCTGCGAGCACTGCTTCGAAGCCATAGAAACACTTTAAAGTGATGAGTAACTCTTCTTTTTTGGCCTGTTCTTTTGAATGCATTCTTTCGGGATTCGTTAAATTTGTACAAAAGAACGAATTTGTTAAAGATCAGCACCTGCTTTATACTCCTTTTTTTTAGCCAATTCGTTTTGGCTCAACAAAGACCAACTGTAGGAGTAGTGTTGAGTGGAGGCGGAGCTTCAGGTGTGGCTCATGTGGGTGTTTTGAAAGCCCTCGAAGAAAATCATATCCCAATCGATTACATAGTTGGTACCTCTGCTGGTGCCTTGGTTGGCGCTATGTACGCGAGCGGCTATTCACCCGATGAAATTGAGGCTTATGTGCTTTCGGAAGCGTTTCAATTAATGGCGAAAGGTCAGAAGGAATTAGACAAACATTATTTTTTTTATCAGGAAGACCGACATGCTTCCATGTTTAATTTTACGCTTTCACAAGACAGCATCTTAAACAAGTCCTTGCCTTTGTCCTTTGTTGATCCAAGTTACTTTGATTTTGAAATGCTTCAAATATTTGGTCGCACGAGTGCCAGCTTCCATGAAGATTTCAATCAATTATTTATTCCCTACCGTTGTGTTGCATCTGCGGTTGAAAGTAAAAAAAGTGTTACTTTTTCAAAAGGAAAACTCAACGAGGCCGTTCGTGCTTCTATGACTTTCCCACTTTACTTGAATCCAATCCGAATCGATGGTGTCCTTTATTTTGACGGCGGGCTCTATAATAATTTCCCAATTGATGTGCTTTACCGTGATTTTCAGCCAGATATCATTATCGGAAGCAATGTTTCAAAAAATTTAGCACCTGTTTCTGAGCGCGATTTTATAGGTTTGGTCACCAGTATGATGACTACTCCTACCAACTATAATCTACCTTGTACCGAAGGGATCATTATTGAGCCAAATACACAAGTCGGAACCTTTGATTTTGAAGCGGTCAAACAGGCGATTACAGACGGTTATCAGGCAACTATTGCGCAACTTCCGGCCATCAAAAATTTAGTGAGTTTTGAACAAAATGAAGTAGAGCTTGCAGCGAAGAGAAGTGCATTTAGGGCGGAGCTTGTACCGTTGAAGGTAAGTTCGGTACTTGCTTACTCCGATAAAAAGCA
>JBIPMW010000129.1:0-5676 GCA_044376455.1 Crocinitomicaceae bacterium
TTGTCGCAGGGTCTGACCATCCTTGATTTGTGTCAAGGAATGCATGTCTGCAATAAATAAAAATGATTCATTACCAGGAGCTTGTGCCAATTGAATGGCTGGCAAGATTGCGCCAAGAATATTGCCTAAATGTGGAGTCCCTGTACTTTGAATACCTGTGAGTATGCGTGCCATTCACTAAAAATTTGTTCAAAATTAGTGATTTTGCCCCGTTTATTTACTGCCAAAGCTTGTGGGTATTTCTTACCTTTGAACTATGCAGCAAATCAAAGGTATTTTTGGCTTGACCTGGAAGCTCTATATCGCTTTCGTCTTTTTTGTCTTCGCCATTTTGTTTTACCCGCTGTTTTGGATGCTCCAACTCAAAGCTTCATGGCGCAAACACGGCTTTCGAATTTTTATTATCTGGAGCTGGATGATGCGCATTTTTTGTTTTTACCCTGTGCGCTACAAGCTAAAGTCACCGCTTCCCAATGCACCATATATCATCATCTCCAACCACAGCTCTTACCTCGATATTTTTCTGTTGCATTCCATCTTGCCACAGCACCCATTTGCATTTTTAGGTAAAGCAGAAATCTTGCGTTACCCAATTGTCAGAACTTATTTTAAGGCCTTAAACATCCCTGTTTACCGCAAAGATAAATCCAAAGCGGGGCAAGCATTTGTCCAAGCTAAAAAAGCTGTTGAAAATGGTTGGTCTATTGTTATCTTCCCTGAAGGTACTATACCCGAAGAAAATATTCCTCAAATGATTCCTTTCAAGAATGGTGCATTTCGTTTAGCCAAAGACTTAAACATCCCCATTGTTCCGCTCACTTTCACACAAAACTTCCATTTATTCTCCGATCCAACCATCATTTTGGGTCCAGCTCATCCTGGTGTGGTTGAAGTATATATCCATCCATTTATTTCTCCTGAAATTATAGCCCAGCTCAGCGTCAATGAATTGAGTGACTACTGCTACCAACTCATCTCGGCACCAATAGCAGCCGCTCATCCTGAACTCATGAAAAAAATGTAATTTTGCCTTATGGAAGTAACAGAAGCACTTATCGATCACATTGCCCATTTATCTCGCCTTTCTTTCGAGGGTCATGAAAAGGAAGCCATTCGCCAAGACATGCAACGCATGATCGCTTTTGTAGACAAACTCAGTGAGCTAGATACTACAGGTGTTGAGCCCCTAATCTTTATGTCCGAAGAAGTCAATCGACTCAGAGAAGATGTTGCTGTTCAGAGTATTAGCCATGAAGAGGCTTTACATAATGCACCTAAAAAAGATTCCGATTATTTTAGAATTCCTAAGGTGCTAGACAAATAAGCTTGAAAGTCAGCGGTTTTACTTTTATTAGAAATGCCATTACCCTTGACTATCCTATTGTTGAGGCCATTCAATCTATTTTGCCACTCTGTGACGAAATACTCGTGGCTGTCGGTAATTCTGAAGATCAAACGCTAGCCCTCATTCAAGGCATTGATCCTAAAGTCAAAGTCATCGAAACCACCTGGGACGACTCGCTACGTGCCAATGGTGCTGTTTTGGCCGTCGAAACAGATAAAGCCTTGGCAGCCATTAGCCCCGATGCCGATTGGGCTTTTTACATTCAAGGTGATGAAGTCATTCACGAAGCGGATCACCCGGCCATTCTAGCGGCCATGCAAAAATATCAACATGACACAGCAGTAGACGGCTTATTATTCGATTATTTGCATTTTTACGGCTCTTATGATTATGTTGGGATTTCTAATAATTGGTACAAAAAAGAAATTCGCGTTATCAAGCCAGGAAGAGGCATTTTTTCATACCGCGATGCACAAGGTTTTCGAAAAGCACCGGATCAAAAATTAAATGTGGCGTCAGCTCATGCGCGCGTTTTTCATTATGGTTGGGTCAAAGATCCGAGGGCCATGCAACTCAAACAAGAAAACTTCCATAAACTTTGGCATGACGACGCTTGGCTGGACAAAAACATTAAGGTAGCCGAGCACTTTGATTACGAAGATCATATCCATCAGTTGGCACGTTTTGAAGGTACTCACCCGCAGTGTATACAAGCCCGAATTGCCAAAAGAAATTGGCACTTCGAAACCGATATCACTCGGTACAAAAAAAGATTCAAAAATATCCTCAAAGATTGGCTCAAAAAGATTGGGATTGACACCCATTATGCCAACTATACGCTCATTCGTAAGTAGTTTGCATTCGAATCCTAAGCGAGCCTGAATTTACAGTATTTGATGACATGACCGCGCTTACTGAAGAATTCTTCATAGTAGGTTTTGATATGAAAAATTTCTTTGGTTTGTTGATCGAGGTCTTCGGGTAAATTTGCGTAAAGATCAGGATAGCAAGCAAGCATTTGATGACCATGTTCATCGATTTGCTCTAGGGTGTAATCAAACAGTACATCGGAATCGGTTTTCATATGGATGATGCCGTCCGGCTTTAAAATTTGTTTGTAGCGCGCCGTAAAAATAGGAGAGGAGAGGCGTTTTCTGGTTTTTTTTGGTTGAGGATCCGAAAAGGTAAGCCAAATTTCATCGATTTCACCTGGTTCAAAGTAAGCTAAAATGAAGTCGATGCGCGTTCTTAGAAAAGCCACATTCTTGAGTTCTAATTCAAGGGCTTCTTTAGCCCCAATATAGATCCGATTTCCTTTGAGGTCAACGCCAATGAAATTTTGCTCGGGATAATGCTGACCCATGCCAACGGCATATTCGCCTTTGCCACAGCCTAATTCTAAGATGATCGGATTGTTATTGCCAAAAACTTCTTGTCTCCATTTACCCTTTAAAGCAAAAGGCTCTCCCATAACGGGCTCGTGTACATTTGCGAACGTTTTAATCGCTGCAAATCGTTTTAACTTATCTTTTCCCACGGCCCAAAGTTACAAGAATCCTCGTAATTTTGCAGCATGCATTTCGTTGAGCCTTTCTATAACTGGCGCGGTTATTACATCGCAGCCGAAGACCCATCTTCACCTTTTTATGGCCGAGAATACAGCGAATTTGCATTTAGCAATACAGTCTATAATTTTTACATTCATCCGCAGTGGGACGAATTTGGTTCGCAAACACTTTTTCTAAAGATCCTTTTTGTCGATTACGAAGAAAAATATGCCATACTTGAATTCATTGGCGAATGGAATGATGCCATTGAAAATGACATCATGGTGCTCAAGCGCGAAGTCATTGATCTGCTCATCAACCTCGAAATCAATCAGTTTATTTTAATTGGGGAAAATGTCTTGAATTTTCATTTCTCCGATGACTGCTACTACGAGGAGTGGTTTGACGACATTGAAGACGGTTGGGTGGCCATGGTGAATTTCCATGAGCATGTCAGCAAAGAATTTCAACGCATCCACCTCGACCACTATTTTGCCATGGGCGGCGAGTTAGATGAACTTGAATGGCGTACATTTCAACCGCAACACTTCTATCAGAAGGTAGCAAGTTTGGTGCAGAAACGTTTGGGTTAGGCTTCTGGTCCTGATTCAGCCTCCATGAGGCCTTTGAGCCAGCGCGATGCTACAATAACTATTCCTCCCGTGATAAACGCGTATATGGCTAGTTGCAAATAGCCCTGCGTGTAGCCGTCTAGTCTGGTTGCTAAACTTGCGTTTTCATCAGGACTTGCCATTCCTGCACCTAGGATACCTGCAAAATATTGACCGTAGGCAGAAGCCAAGAACCACATGCCCATCATGATACCCCACAAATGTTTAGGAGACAATTTGGTCATTAGTGAGAGCCCAATTGGCGATAAAAATAGTTCACCAACGGAAATAATAAGATAGGCAAGGGTAAACACCCACAAAGAAGCCATTCCTTCGGCATTTAAATAAAAACGAAGGGAATAGAAAAGATAAAATGCCAAGCCTAAAAACAAAAAGGCAATGCCAAACTTTTGATAGTAGTTGGGTTCAAGATTGCGTTTTTGTAGCCAAATCCAAAGCCCACCAATTCCGATACTGAGTAGGATGACAAAAAGAGAATTGGCACTGTTGTTGACTACATTTGGATCAATTTTTAGAGGACCGAGTTCATTGCTGAGTAGATCACGCGCCACCAAGCTTAAAGAACCGCCACTTTGCTCAAAGAAGGCCCAAAATACGATGCTGAGGAAGATAAAAATAACGGCTGCAAACAATTGTTTGATTTGTGCTTTGTTGAGTTTTTTCATTTCGAACAGCAAGAAAAGCAGCGTAAGCGGGCCAATGATGTACATGAAGATATCCGTGTAAGCGGTGTTTTTGATCATGATGTAAACGAGTGGCAAAGACAACAGAGTGCCGCCATAAACTAAATATTGGTTGCGTTGCAAATTGGCAGGTGCTGCAACCTTAGGCGCCAAACCAATTGGGCCAAGATTTTTTCTGTTCAATAAAAAATTAAGTAGGCCAACCGCCATAAAAATACCCGATAACAAGAAGGCAAGATTCCAACTGTATTGTTTTCCGACATACACACAAACCCCTCCGCCTAGCAAAGCCCCGATATTTATTCCGGCATAAAAAAGACTGAAACCAGCGTCTCGACGCACATCGCCTGGCTTGTAAAGTTCGCCAACCATTGTGGATATATTGGGCTTAAAAAATCCAGTTCCTACAATGATCAAACAGATGCCATAAAAGAAATAGTTCGCAGCATCTATTCCTAAGATAGTACTTCCTAGAATCATCAGGGCGCCTCCCCAAAGTAAAGATTTTTGAAAGCCAAGGATTTTGTCGGCAAACAAACCTCCTATAAATGTGAAGGCATATACAAATGCTTGGATTGCCCCATATTTAAGGTTGGCATCTCCTTCTTTAAATAACAAAATGTCTGTCATGAAGATCATGAGCATGCCGCGGTTTCCGTAGAAGCAAAAACGTTCCCACATTTCTGTAAAGAATAGGCTCCACAATTGTTTTGGATAGGTGCCTTTGAAATCTTGGATGGATTCTAATGTATTCATAAAGTGAAGATAATAAAAAAAAGGCCCCGATTGGGGCCTTTCATTGACTAGATTGAAAACGTCTTATTGAACATTGTTTTCACGCATGACGCTATTGAGCCATTTTAACATTAAAATCAAAATGACAGCGGCAGCTAATACGAGTCCAAAATTGAGGTAGAAGAAATTTTCTTTTTGCGGGAACGTTTCCCAAAGACTAGAGAGCATTCCTGAAAGTTTGTTTCCGACAGATATAGCCAAGAAATAACCACCCATCATAAGTGCGGTGATGCGCGGAGGTGAAAGCTTAGAAACGAGCGAAAGACCCATCGGGGAGAGGCAAAGCTCACCAACGGTAATAACGCCATAAGAGGCAAACAACCACATTGAGCCCGCTTTGAGTGTCATGTCGTTGGTTGCGAAAACCGCACCGACCATCACGAGTGCAGAAAGTGCTGTAATGACCAAACCAATGGCAATTTTTGTTGGTGTAGATGGTTCGCGCTTGCGGCGACGCATCCAACCAAAAAACCCGACAACTACTGGTGTGAGCACCACAACCCAGAACGGATTCATAGATTGATAAAGCTCAGTAGAGTATAGTTTCAAATCCTTACCTTCCGCCGGTACTTTGTCAGCAGGAAGTGTTTCAAAGTACTTTCTTGATTTTTCAAGTTGAGAAATGTTTGCCGAATAATCAGATTTCGCTTTGATTTCACTTTTAGAAACAGCTG
>JBIPMW010000101.1:0-6743 GCA_044376455.1 Crocinitomicaceae bacterium
CGCGCAATACCATAATACGCACGTTATCAGCAACACCATCGATCCCCATACCGTTATTGCGACTTGCTGCAATGATACCAGAAACGTGGGTACCATGCATGGCATCAGGTCCTTCGTAGCGGTTACAACCATAGATTTTTGAACTGAGGTCATTTGGATTGTCTCCTACAATTGCTGTGCGAATAGAGTCTGCGTTTTGCATAGACATCGCGATAGCATTAGCAACCGACTCTTCAGCAGCTTTGATTTCTGTACTGAGCTGATCAGCAGGGATAATTAAGAGAATTTGCTTCATGCGACCTTGCATTTTTTTATCGAGGTCTGTGTTGGCAACATAGGCTGAATTCCCCTCTTTGCTGAAAGGTTGGCCAGTTTGGTCTTCCACGCGGCGCATATATTCGGCCAATGCACGGATATTTTTCAAAGAAGCCTGCTTTTCATTGATTTCTTGTTCAAAGGCAATTTTTATTTTTTCGTAGGTTGCAAAACGTGCGCGTTCGTTAGCAGGAATATCTTGCGCTTTCTTGCCCTCAAAATATTTTGATTCCATTAAGTACATGCGCGCTAACTCTAAAGCTTCTTTACCGATGTCTTCAGTTGCCCCACCTAAAAATGACCAACCATTGACGTCATCGATGTAACCATTGTTGTCATCATCTATGCCATTGGCAGGAATTTCATCTTCATTGACCCAAATGACATCTTTGAGGTCTGGATGATCTGTTTCTACACCACTATCAATGACCGCCACAATGACTGTCGTTGATTTTTTACCGGCGGCATTTAACATCTCATAGGCCTTGGTTGCGCCTGTTCCGTAAATACCATCAGCTTTTGGATCTTTGAGATACCAATTGAGATTTTCAGGCTCTGAAGACTCGCTTTTTTGTGCAAAAGAAATTGTGGCGAGACTCACAAAAGCTAGTAAAATAAAGTTTTTAGACATGTTCCTTTTAGTTTGAAGTAACGAAAATACGTTTAATTTTCGGCAGACGAAAATCTTGTTGATAAGTTACTTTGTGAAGAAATCGTTCAAAACAAAGTAGAATAAGTGATACGCGGAGTAAAAC
Source organism: Crocinitomicaceae bacterium (assembly GCA_044376455.1). Classification (GTDB taxonomy): domain Bacteria; phylum Bacteroidota; class Bacteroidia; order Flavobacteriales_D; family Crocinitomicaceae; genus UBA952. The sequence goes on from JBIPMW010000101.1 coordinate 1,071, forward strand.
ATTGCAGTAATTTTGCCCAAACAAAATAAGATACAATCATGAGTCAAATTGAACGCCTTTCTTGCTTGATCATCGGATCGGGCCCTGCTGGATACACTGCTGCTATTTATGCTGCGCGCGCAGACATGAAACCTGTCATGTTTCAAGGACTACAACCAGGTGGCCAGCTTACAACTACCAATGAAGTTGAGAATTTCCCGGGTTACCCTGACGGCATCAGCGGCCCAGAAATGATGCTGCAACTCGAGGCGCAAGCTAAGCGTTTTCAGACCGATATCCGCAGTGGATTCATTACCAAAGTTGACTTTACCGGGCCTATCCACAAATGCTGGACCGAAGACAACCACGAAATCCATGCCGACACTATCATTATTTCAACAGGAGCCTCGGCAAAATACCTTGGGCTAGAAAGTGAACAAAAATACCTCAAGTTAGGTGGTGGCGTTTCTGCTTGTGCGGTTTGTGATGGCTTTTTCTATAGAAACCAAGAAGTTGTCATTGTCGGAGCCGGAGACTCTGCTTGTGAAGAAGCACACTACTTATCTAAACTTTGCACCAAGGTCACCATGTTGGTGCGCAAAGAAAGCTTCCGCGCTTCAAAAATCATGGCTGAGCGCGTACAAAACACGCCAAATATTGAAATCCTTTACAACACAGAAACCCTCGAAGTTTTGGGAGATGGCCAGCTTGTAACCGGTGTTCGCGTCATCAATAATGCTACAAAGCAAGAATCTGAAATTGCTTGTACTGGATTCTTTGTCGCGATCGGGCACCAACCCAACACAGAAATCTTTAAGCCATACATTGACCTCGATGAAACAGGTTACATTAAATACGCACAACCCGGAACATCAAAAACGAATGTACCAGGCGTATTCGTTGCAGGCGATGCCGCGGACAAAACCTACCGACAAGCCATTACAGCGGCTGGAACAGGCTGCATGGCTGCACTTGATGCCGAGCGTTATTTAGCGGCAAAAGGTCATTAATTAAACCAATATAGCTCAATTATAAAAAATGCAGTGCTCAACGCACTGCATTTTTGTTTAATAGCTTTATAAAATGAAAACCTTTAGGTGCAAACCCTTGATTATAAAAGAATTTATGGGCTTTGAAATTAGTAGTGTATGAATCTAAGGCCAGCATATTACACCCCTCTTCTTGCGCTTTCTGCTCTAGGGTTTTAAAAATAAGTTCACCTACCCCTTTACTACGGTAGTCCTCCTTTACGACAATATTATCGAGCTCGAGGTATTTACCTACCCACAACTTGTTGCCAATCCAGATACCACAAATGGCGATGCAATCGTCCTGATCAAAAACCGCAAGTTGACTATAGTTATGCGGCAACATCAGATCGAGCTCCGTAGCATATTGCGCCATAGTCAAGCTCGGATAAAGCACTTGAAGTACCTCGAGCTGCTTTAGCATAAGTTGTTTTTCGTAAAGAAATTCTGTTCTCAAATTCATATGAAACTTTATGATTTAAATGCGGTTACTTACTTTAAATACGTTTCGAATAATTCTAGGATACGGCGGTATTCATCTGTCCAGGAACTTGGTTCCGTAAATCCATGTGCTTCCAACGGATAAACCGCCAAATTCCAGTTTGTTTTTCCCAACTCGATCAAGCGTTGATTGAGCCGCACAATATCTTGAAATTGCACGTTGTCATCTACCATTCCGTGTAACATTAGCAATGGATCTTGGAGGCCCTCAGCAAAATAAATCGGTGAACTCTGTTTATAGGCTTCAGGGTCTGTTTCAGGGTCATTGAGGATATTACTCGTGTATTCGTGGTTGTAATGTGCCCAATCAGTCACCGACCTGAGCGCAGCACCGCAAGCAAATTCTCCTGGTTTGGTAAACAAGGCCATGAGCGTCAAAAACCCACCGTAAGATCCTCCGTAAATCCCTACTCTTTTCGGGTCTATTCCCAATTGCGATACTAAATATTTCTTAGTATCTGCATAATCTTCGAGGTCACGGCCACCCATGTGTCTATAAATAGCCGTTCGATAAGCATGTCCGTAGCCTTCACTAGCCCGATAATCTAAATCAATTACGGTATAGCCTTTTTCGAGCAGCAAATGATGAAACATATATTCGCGGTAATATTGGCTCCAACCTTTGTGTGCATTTTGCAAGTATCCTGCACCATGAACAAAACATACAGCCGCTCCATTCTTGAGCGCTTGATTTGGTTCGTACAAGCGCGCATAAATTTGAACGCCGTCTGAAGCTGTGATGGCAACTATTTTTGGATTTATCCATTGATACGCATTGAATGCCGGAGTACTAGACGAAGTGACTTGTTGCCATTTCGTATTGTTTTGGCATTTGGCCACATATAATTCCCAAGGACGATTGGTATAACTATAACGCACCAACAAATCTGACTCATTGGGAGATATGTACACTTCGTGAAAACCATCCTTGGATAAAATAGGCCTGAGCGTTTTACTCTTGATATCCAACTCCCAAAAATCGCGATTACCCGGATGTGTTTTGTTACAAGTAAGGAAGAATTTGCTAAGATCAACGGAAAGTTGTACGCTATGAACCTCGAAATTACCTGTGGTGAGTGCACTGATTTTTTTAGTTTTTAGTTCGAAGCAATACAAGTGTGAATAGCCCGTTTCTTCACTTTGGTAATAAAATGATGTACCATCAATTAGCCAACCCAACACTCCAGGCTCCATGTTCCAAGAAGAAATACCCGGTCCACCAATCCAGGCGTCGTCGTGTTGATGCACAAGCTCTGTAATTTGTGCAGCATTCAAATCCAACAATACAATCCAGCGATCCTTGTTGTCTGCACTTCTGACATCAATCAGGGCTGTCGCTTGCGACTTTGCAAAAATAGCTGCATGGATAAATAACCTGCGACCTTCTTTGTAAGTAGTCAATTTGGAAAAATCTATTTGCTGGATTTTTTTATTTGTAAGATTGACCAAGAAAAGGGCTTCTTCCGGATCTTCTTGCCCCACCTTTGCCCTGGCTTTCATGGACTCTGTATACCCACTTTTAGTAACGAATTTTGTTACATCTGTGTAGTTTTCTTTGTGCTCCGTATGCCGGATAGCCAAAACAAATTGCGCGGCTGGGTCGAGTTGCATCATGGCGGGCTCAAACCCAATATAAATAGTCTGGTCAGGCGACGGGCCGGCTTTTGGTTTTTGCAAATACAAAAAAAGCGCTTTTTGTTCGGCTTCCAATGCTGTCGGCTCTTTCTTTTTGGGTGCGGTTTGCGTGCTCAAGGCGGTCAGTTGTGTCAATTGGCCACTCACTAGATCTAATTGAAACCATTGCCCCTCTGACAAAAAAGCAACAAACTGAGGATTGGCTTGTCGTTGCACCGAAGTAAGCCCTGCAATGCCGTCAAGGTAAACCCTGCGTTTTCCTGTTTTTTTATCTAGACTGAAAAGTTGCTTATTTTGATAACTGACTTGTTGGTCAAAAGTTGCTTGGGAAGGATCAAATGCCACAAAATCTTGCGCAACATCAGCTGAAACCCAAGCGCTTATTCCTTTTAATGGATCTAAAACGTAATGCGAAACAGCCGCAGAGTCTGGAAACTTTCTTTCATAGAGGACTTTTCTCCCGTTATAAGCCCAAGAAGGATTTTCGGGCAAGGCGCCAACAAAGCCCGGACCTTTCATGATTTCACTGAGTTGTAATTGCGCAAATACACAAGAAGGCGCTATGATACCTAGGGCAAATAAGAATAAGCTTTTCATGCGTTAAAAATAGAAATAATTGTACTTTTGATTCAAAGAATCTGCATGAAGAAATTGCTCTATGTTTTATTGTCTGAAAGAAACTATCTACTCACCCTGCATCGGTTCTTTTATTTGTTCTATAATCTTGGTTTATTGCGCAATAAAGAAGCCTTTAAATTTCATTATTTCGTCAAGAAAATCATTCGACCTGAATTTGTTGTCATCGACATTGGAGCAAATTTGGGTTATTTTGCCAAGACTTTTTCGAAATTAACGTCCAAAGGAAAGCTCATTGCCATTGAGCCTTTGCCTCAGTTCTATGAAATTTTAGATCATTTTATCGGAAACAATGAAAATGTCGAACTTCACAATGTGGCCCTGGGCCGTGAAACGGGTGTCATTCGAATGGTATTGCCTTCAACAAATGGCATGATGAGAACCGGGCTTCCACATGTATTAAGACCTGGAGAAGAGCAAACGCAAGAGAAAATTCAAGATGTGCAAATGGTCAATACTGCCGACTTCTTTCAAACTTTTGAGCGCATTGATTACATCAAATGTGACATCGAAGGTCACGAATGGGAAGTTTTTCAGCAACTCCCTAACATCATCAGCAAGCATCGCCCCATCATTCAATTAGAAATCGATCCGAAAAACGAGGCTAACTTATTTGAATTTTTCTCCAAACAAGACTACCAACGCTATGGCTTGAATGGTCAGGTTTGTCAAAAAGAAAGCACCCAACATTTTGGTGGAGATTATCTATTTATCCCCACTGAAAAAGAAAATTTAGTTGCGCAATGGAACGCTTAGCACCGCTTATATTCATTCTCTTCTTATTGACGAGCGCCTGTGAAAAAGGAACTGGGTCGTTTGTAATCAAAGGAAAAATTACGGATAACACATTTTCCGGCGGTTTAGCTGGTGCAGAACTTAAGTTCTATAAAGTCCCAATTGGTACTTCTGAAGAAATTTTGATTGATGCACTGACTGTTCCGGCAGATGGGACCTACGAGTTTAAAATCCCACGAGACAAAATTGAACGCTACATCGTCAAGGTTTTTAAGACTAATTATTTTCCGATTGAAAAGGAGATTTACTATTCTGAACTGAGCATTAAAGAACCAAAGGTTGTCAATTTAAATACGGACGCAATGGCTTGGGTAAAAATTCATTTCAAAAATAACAACCCAAGCAATCTCGATCATTTTCGCTACATCAAACAAGAAGGTTTTGCTGGCTGTGAAACATGCTGTCCAAGTATTGCCCAAGATTTTTATGGGCCGCTTGATACCACATTTTATTGTGTCAATAAAGGGAATTCGAATTACTCGATTTTATATTGGGAGCTAGACACACCTAACAACGGCACGAAAAGTGCCTACACTACACCGTTTGACACCGTTCAGATTGAAGTCTTGTATTAGGAATAAATCTATTGTTTCTGCTTGAAGAACTGAGTACTCAAGCCTTTATTTACTTGGTAATTGCTAAAATCAAGCGTAATTTTTCCGTCCGGTGCTTCCTTGCTATTTGTTGGCTTTTTCTTAGTTTGATGTAAATCAGCAGCAACACTTTTGGGCAATTTGAATTTCTTGACATCGATGGTAAAGACGAGTTTGCTCGGCAAGCCATATTTCACTTGATCAGTGTAGAAATAATCGATATCAAGGGTTCCGTTTGTTTTACTCGTCACTTGGGCTTTCATGATGACGTCTTTGATGGGATCAATCCACAATTTCACAAGGATGAGATCAGAACTCTCGGTGAGTGGCAATACGGAAATGACTTGAGTTTTAACGGATCCTATAATCTTACCTCCATTCAGCGCACAGGTGTAGCCTTTTTCGTTGGTCAAGAAAGCGGTTAAATCGCCCATGCCTTGTTTAGGTAAAATGGCGATTCCTTTCGATTCTACTTTAAATAAGTTTGGTTGTTTGTAGTATACTTT
>JBIPMW010000404.1:0-6729 GCA_044376455.1 Crocinitomicaceae bacterium
TCATCTTGCATTTGAACCCAACCATAGTTTAACTCCTCAAAGAAAGCACAACGATCTATGTTGTCATTATACTCTACAAATCGTGAGTAAATACAACATTTCCAAGACCACCAAGCATCTTCAATCCATTGTTTCATTGCTCCAAAAATAATTCAACTGATTATCTTTTGCTACGATATTTAGATGATATATTTTATTATCTTGGGTATAGCAACCAACCCAGAGAGCATTAGAATCCATACTCTCTAAGTGAAACATTTTGAGATTCTCCAGTACAATTTCATCAGGGTTTTTAGTCCATCGTGACATTACTTCAATACCTCATTCACATCAACACTATCATAATCATCAATACAAAGTTTGAATCTTACAAAATCTAAAAAGTCCAATTCATCACACTCCGGAATATAATATTCTCCATCACCATCTCTATGAGTAAAATTAGCAAGATAATCTTCAAACACCAAAAGTATTGCTAATGCTCTTGCTTCATCATGTTCGGTTAAAGTCTTGTGAGGATGCGCCACAATTTTTTTGATACATTCAAACAAATTCTCACGAGTATACGAAAACGCAGGTGCTTCAGAATTCAAACCATAAGTCATTGGTACTTCATCTCCGTGATAAGGGCAGTGAAGAAAGCAATACGATCCTTTGAGTATCCAATATCTACACTATAATCGTTACAAAATCTATTAAGTTGTTTTTCAACATCAGTAGGATAACTGAGATTACTAAACCGAGAGTAAGTGATGTGCTCAATAAACTCTTGTTTCATAATCTCAAACAGACGAACTTGGTTGTCTTGTGCGAAATCTACTTCACGATCAGTGGGAGAGTGTCCGTTAAATTTGATTTTCATTTGTTTGGTTGTATACGAATGTATTATAGAGTATCACAGGGACATTTGGAGTATCCATGTGCCAGTTTCAGAAGTGCCCTTGCCCTTGTCCAACATCAAATACCCAGATTCCTCTTTCAATCCACATGTTCACAACACGCTGGCGATCATCAAAGACACCCAGAATGTTATGGGTTTTCAGGATCTCATCAGCAATTTCACCTTTTACTACAGAATCGTCCCTATGATCCCGATACTTTCTCATAAAGAGATAATCCCAAGCAAATCCATGAGATTTCAACCACATTTCTGTCTGATGACGATAATCATCAGAACGACCAGACACAAAGAACAAATCTGCGTCCATAATACCCCTACTTGCATGTAGAGACTTGTAGACAAGTTCTACAGCACGGTTCGGAGTATCATTCACCAATCCAGCATTCCAAGCATCCCAGTTACGGGGTTTGGTTGCAACATACTGACGACGATGGCGAACATCGCAAATAGTACCATCCAAATCCCACAGAAAGCAATCTCTTTTTTGTTGATTTTCCATTTTTTGTTATAGTAAAGTATAAATAAAGTGTACCATCTAAATCACAGGTTTTTTATGAGAAAACAATATCTATACCTAAAAACGCATAATATAACTGGAATGAAGTACTTGGGGAAAACCCATAAAGACCCATTCAAATATCGTGGTTCTGGTGTTTATTGGATAAGACATCTGAAATCTCATGGGAATGATGTAAAAACAGAAATATTGAAAGAATGTAGCACTAAAGAAGAAGTAATTTATTGGGGTGAATATTATTCGGATTTATGGGATGTTGTAAAAAGTAAAGAATTTGCAAATTTACAAAGAGAAACTGGTGACGGTAGAGACCCAGAAAGTGTTCTAGGTGAAAAAAATCCAAATTATGGAAATAAATGGAATAAAGAACAAAGAGAAAAATTAGCAGAATATAGAAAACAGTTTGTTGGCGAAAAGAACCATATGTATGGTAAAAAAAGAAAAGATTTATCAGAAAGAAATAAGAAACCAAAACATTGGATGACCAATGGTAAAGTAGATAAACTAATCTTGGTTGAAGATTATGATTATTATGTTAGTATAGGATTTATAAAAGGACGATTATTTTCCAATAATAAGGGGAAGGGAACTGGAAAAAGACCTAAAACAAAAATAATGGAGTAAAATCACACTTCCTCAAAATAACCAAAAGCATCTTGGAAAACTTCATCATCATCACCTAAACACATCCAACCTGCACACATACTATCAGAATATTCTTCCCAAGCATGAACAGCATCGGAATGAGAAATCTCATAACCACGATCGGCAAAGATTTTCACAATACGATCAATATCGTTTGTGTATTCAAGGTGGTGGTTGTATCTCTCTTTAAATTTCAGTTTTTTCATCATTAAAACTCCGTTTTTTCCTGCATTAAAGAGTCAACTTTTTCTACATAATCAAATCCTTCAGATACAGTTGGTTTTTCAAATTGATGCCACATTCGTTTTAGAATGCTTTCAGGAATGAACTTGCCTTCACGGTGTTTGTTTCGTTCTAGTGCTTCTTCAAGGGATACTTCGAAGTATACCACGCCTCTGGCATAAAAGGAGGGAAGTTTAGAAAGTTTTCTCTTTCGGGTCTTGACTGATAAGTTTGTCTGATCCCAGATAATGTCCTTTCCGTTTTGTGTTGCATCTCTTAATTGAAGTTCAAGTTCCCGAGTTGCATCAGGAATTACATCATCAAAGACTTCATTGTAAGTTTGTCCAACACGCTTCGCATACTCTTCAATATAGTTGTCAGTAGAAAGAACTACTGCGTTTTCCCAATAAGGAATTTTTTTCAGTCTTTGAACATAAGTAGACTTCCCAGAGGTAGGAATACCACACAACATCACACATTCCATTTGAGATTACCCCACAACCAACGATTTTGATTAATTTTAGTTTGAGTGGTGAGCGATTTGTTGATCATATCAACAATAGTCTGGCGTGATCCCTTACCACCTTTCATAGCATACATGATGGGAGCATGTATTGACAAAATTTTGGTCTGAACAAACTGAGTAGCAAAGTCCTTTCGATCAGGATACATGATACAACCAGCATTGTAAAGATCTGCCATCTCTGATGCAAGGTCATCTACTGCCATCCAGAAGGAGGTTTGGAACGCCTTCACACGCTTCGCATCCTCTGGGGTCAGCAGAGGCACCAAGTCATCCACAGCGTCGTCCAGAATGGTCTGAAGGACATTTTTCTCTTGGTTGATGGCATCTTTGGACTTGTGGCGAAGAACATAATCATCTGCCTTGATCTTGACCATATGACCAGAATCAAAGCGAATTACAACACCTTCACCATCATCCCATTCACGAACTTGCTTCACAAACAACTCAATGTTTTGAACAGCAAGACCATCAACTGCTTTGACTAAAGGAAGTTTAAAATCATGCGCCAAAGTTTGAAGAACAGAATATGGAACATAAAATCCAGTTTTATTACTACGAACTGCAGTAATAATTAGATTATCTTCTGGGTAATCAACTACAATACGATTTTTACGAGAAACCCATTCAAAAATTGGTGTGGATTCTTTATCAATACAATACTGAATAAACTTGGCATACTGAGGTTTATCAGCAATGAACACCTCTGCATTCATCGCAACATCAGTAATACCTGCTTTCGTAGCAAGACGGAAACCTTCTTTGGTAGGAATAGGACGGATCATGGAACCATCCAATTTCTCCAATACTACATGAGGTTCGTATAGATTAATTTTATTGATTGCAGTTTCTTCACGCTCTCCAGCATTGAAGAACTTGTGATAGGGACGGGAAAGTAGTTGACCAGTTTTTGTATCAAAAATGAGACCACGACACTCACGACGAACCTTCATGTTGTAATGAGATCGCTCACGAATAAAAGAAAAAGTATCCTCATGAGCAACCATGTAGTTGACAACGGTATACCAATCTTTTTCCATTACACGAAACTCATCTTGCCCTTCAATATGGGGAAGAACATCGTTAATGTGATTGATGTCTGGAAATTCGTAGTTCATTGATTTATTTCAACAGAGTTATTATACACCAAAAGAGCACCCAAAGGTGCCCTTGTGTGCCACTTCACCAAGTGTCCTTATGAGAAATTGTAATGAACTTTGGTATAAAACTCTTTGAAGCAACTCTTATTGGAGAGTTTCATCATCACAGGAGGAATGTAATAAGCACATTCAGTGAAGAAATCTTCTTTACTGAGAAATCTGAGACCATGAAGATGCCAAGTGCCAAACTGCTCGTGGAATGCTCTCACAGCACGATATTGCTTAGAATTAACAGGTACATAGAAATTACCTTCAGCAAAATCATCACCATATGGAGTTGCCTGTGTCATCATAACACACACAGTTTGACCTTCACCAGTGCCGAAGTATTCAGAAACCATATAAACCCAGTATTCACTCATTGGAAATACATCACGTTGATACTTTTTCTCGTATTCTTTCATACAAGCATCAGCAACCAGTTGAAAGTTTTCTTTTTTCTTTGCTTGCAGTTCTTCAACCAGTTCTTCATGCTCAATCTTACGAAGTTCTTTGAGAGCATCGGAATACTTATCAATACCAGCAATAGCAGTTCTCACAGCATCCATTCGTTCCTCCTTTTCAATATCAGCAAGTTGTTGGAGAGCATCACCATTTTCAGCATAAAGTTTTTCAACTGCTTTCATTGCTGCTTCTCGTTTTGCTGCTTCTTCAATCATTTCTTCGTGTGTCATAAATCCATCGTATTGTGTGTTTAACCAAGGAGCATCATCCTTGTCTGGTAGATTGTGTTCAGTCATCAATCCAAACTCCATCTCGGGTTAGGGTTAAGTTCATCTACTTTGTCCTCAAGTTTTTCAATCCTATCACACAACTCGGTGATAATACCAATCAGACAATCATAATCAATTGTTTCGCTGTCGTGGCCATATTCCATGTCATAGTAACAGGAGTGAACGAGCTCTTGTTTGAAGTTTCTTTCAGTCATCGTAGTTTCTCCCTAATCATTCGGATACACTCATTCCACTTATAACTGTTAGTTTCGTGTTCTGTAGGCAACCACAAACTAATTTCATCTACCAAATTCGCAATAGAAGTTTCCATATCCCAATCACTATGAGTCGTGAACACATCACTCCACCAATCTTCAATCAACTGATAAAGAGTTTTTGGTTTGGTAGTAGATGAAACTACACCTTGCTTGACTGCTTCTCTAAATGCTTCTTTTAATCCATCAGCAACTTGTTCTGGTGTTTGAGGTTTCAACCAATCTAATGGGTCTTTGTCTGGATGTTCTTCACACCATTTCACACTCTCACGGACAGCATTCCACTCCTTCTCTTGGAGTCTCTTCACCTCATTAGTAAGACACTCATCTATTACCCACTCAAACCACTCATCAGCAGAAAATTCATAATAACCATCAGGTCCAACATCACTCAACTTTTCACCCAATTTAAGAGCAACAGATTTCCATTCATTCTCTTCTGGTTCTTGATAAGCAGCATCATACCCCCTTTGAAATGCTCTCCACCTGAAGAGGTCAATAGCATTAACACTTGGACCAGTTGGAGGATACACATCCATCCATCGTTTGTATGCTTCCTCTGCTGGTGTTTGTGGTGTTGGTTTGTAATCAACTACACCATAACCATCGTGGATTTTGATAATTTCTTCCATTTCCTTATGAACTCGTTCTCCTCGTTCTTGTGCGGTTTCTTGATACTCTCCTACCTTATAATCTTTCTGTGCTTGTTCATATCCTTTTTGGAAATATTCCCAATAAGCATCACCAACATCAGTCACAGGGTAATAACCAAAAACTTTCTTGTATCCTTCTTCGCAAGGAGTTTTTGTTTTTTCCAGTTCTTCCAGGAATGAGAGTTTCTTTTCAAGCACTTTGATTTGTGCTTTTACTTTTTCAATTTCAGTCATAGGAGTTTCGTATTTTACTGGTTCAGATTCTCGGAATGTAAGGCATTTGTAAGGAGTATTACAAGCACCGTTGATTGCACTTGTTTTCAGATAATAAGGGGCATAACACCACCCACAATCATAGTATTTACAAGCACTCATTTCAGTTTCCTCTCAATAGTCCTTTCAAGTTGTGCTTCATCTTCTTCAAGTTCACTCAACAACTTTATGTATTCATCAACCCAGTGTTGAGAAGCAGCATCTTTGATAGTGTAAATGTAGTGCTCAACAGCATCAATCAACATTTTAGTTTTTTTGAGATTGTGTTGATGTCTCATCACAGGTTCTCCAATTCATCACATACATCAAGTATAGCACGGGCATCAAGCACCATATCTTCCACACCTTCCTCTCTACAAAACTGATAGTATTGGAGTTCTGCTACTAACTCACGGAGAATATCAGCAATAATTCTTTTGCTGTAAGGGTCAAGATAAGTGTCAAATTGTTCTACGGGTGTCATTAGTGCTTTGGAATAACCATCAACATAAGTATTCCAAATTGCTTGTGCTACTTCTTTTTTGTTAGTCATTTTTCTTCATCACAGGGTTCTCATATTCTACACCAATACATTCTAACATAGTGCGGGCAAAGGTAATCTCACCCCATTCAGCACCAGTATCAAAGGCATCATCATAACTACCAGCACTTGGAGTATAATCATCTCCATATACATCATAGCAGTGTTTTACCTTTGCGTATTCTTTGAGAACCTTGAGGAGAAGGGTGAGTTTTTCTTCGTTAGTCATTGTAGAACATCAATAAGTTTGCTATACATCCAAGAGATTGTGAGTGCTTGTGCCCAAGTAAGAGAAAAGAAAGACACAAGTGCCCAACCCAATACTCC
>JBIPMW010000103.1:0-6647 GCA_044376455.1 Crocinitomicaceae bacterium
ACATTGGTATTGTTGGCATCTGCTAGACTAAACAACATGAGACCTGCATTGGCAATAGAAGAATAGGCGATCAATCGTCTGAAGCTTGTTTGCTTCCAAGCGGTGATGTAACCATAAAATACCGATGCGACAATAATCAAACTAACGAGGTCAATCCAGAAGAAATAAGAATCGCGGAAAACCATCTCAAAGACGTAAATAACAGCGTAGATTCCTGTAATCTTTACCACCGTTGACATATACATCAAAACAGCATTAGAGGCACCTTGGTAAACATCTGGCCCCCAAAAGTGGAAAGGAACCGCTCCAATTTTAAATGCAAAACCTGCTAAAATGAACAAGCTGCCAATCATGGCCATAGGGCTTTGCCATATTCCAATTGCTAAATTTGATTGCATTTCAACCAATTGAAAGCTTCCTGTTGCACCATATAGCAGTGCTATACCGAATAACATAATGGCTGATGCAAAGGAACCTGTAAAGAAGTATTTGATAGCAGCCTCTGCAGATAGACTACTTCCTTTTTCAATTCCTACTAACACATAAATAGGAATAGATAGGATTTCAAGACCGATGAAAAATAACATGAGGTCTGAAGGAACGGCCATTAGAATAGCGCCACATAAGGAGAATAAAATCAGGGCGAAGTAATCGCTGGTATGTTCTGGATCTTGTTTGTAACGTTGAAAGCCTCCTAAAATCGCCAAAAGCGTCACGCCACAAAGTAATAGGATTACCATTGGTGGTGTTGGCACTTGTGCTGCGTAGGATTGAATAGGTGAGACATAAGCGCCTCTGAAATATGCTGCTATGCCTCCACCGATAAGTCCTAGGACAGCGACGATGAGTGAAAGAGTGGTTTGCTTGCGCATCCCGGCAAAAAGACCGATGAGCCCGGCAATAAAAATGATGACAATACTATCCATGATGTTGACTTAAGGTTTGAGTTGTACGAGGCTATGGCCTACGAATTCAGTGAGACATTGTGGTGAGAGCCCAAGATAAATAGCTGTAATGGTTAAAATAGCAAAGACGCTTATTTCGGACCAATGTAAATCAGCAAAAGTGCTAATTTGGGTAGGGCCAAACATAGTGTCTTGATAGGCTCGGAGCATATAAACTGCTCCTAGAATCAATGTTGTACTCGCCAACACGCCAGAGAGCGCATGCGCGGAAAACAATGATTTCAACAAAAAGAACTCACCAATAAAACCTGCTGTAAAAGGAACAGACAATGAAATAAAGGTCAGAACAGCAAACCAAAAAGCAAAACGCGGTGCAATTTTAGCAATACCTCCCAATGCACTCAGTTCTCTAGTTTTGAGGCGTTGCTCAACAATTCCTGCAGCTAAGAAAAGTCCTAGGGCAACAATGCTATGGTTGACAATTTGCAACATGGCAGTTTTAGTAGTAGCGGTGTCACCAAGCATGATTCCGGCAGCAATAAGGCCGAGGTGGCTCAGAGAGGCATAAGCAAAAAGCGTTTTGAGGTCTTGCTGCTTGATGGCAATGACTGCTCCGTAAATGATGCCGATGAGTCCCAGAACGATGATCGGCCAGCGCCAGAAGTCAAGGGCTGTCCCGGCAAAAATAGGCAGTACCCATTTGATCAGACCGAAAAGCGCCATTTTTAGCATGATGGCAGAAAGTAACATGGTTCCGGCAGTTGGGGCCTTAGTGTATGTTTCAGCTTGCCAGGTATGGAATGGAAAAAGCGGAATTTTAATCGCAAAGGCGAGAAGGAATCCGCCCATGAGCAAGATGCCTGTGTTGCCAAGTTGATTGAGATCAGCTGCGAGTAATGCTTCGTAACTTTGTTGATTGGTATAATGCATGATTCCAATGACAGACAAAAGCATAGCAAGTGAACCTAAAAGCGTGTAAAGGAAGAACTGAAGGAGTGCTTTTTGTTTTTCAAATGCACCGAACCAAAATAAAATGAGAAAAACTGGTAACAGGGTGAGTTCCCAAAAAATATAAAACCCAAGAATACTGTTACTTGTGAAAATACCAATTAAGCCAAATTGCATTAATAAAGTCAAAGCGGTGAAGCGTGTTTCGTGAACAATGCTTCTTTGAAAATTGGCTAGAAATATCAAAAAGATAACTGCATTAGTAAGAAGTACCATGGTAAAGCCAAGGCTGTCCATTGAAAAACGCACCATACGTAAACCTAAGTCAAAATAGAGGGTGGCTTCAGGGTCAAAAGAACAGAGTTGTACTACACTCCAAGCCAGTGTCGCAAAACTACTTATAAGCCCTACAATACGAGTTATGGAACTTGGCAAAAACCAAGCGAGCAAACTAAAAGCGAGTGGAAGTAAGATAATTAGTGCCAAACCGAGATTTTTAAAATGTAATAACTAATAAATAAAATGATTCCAAGAACCATCCAGAATAAATAAGAGCTAAGTAAGCCATTTTGCCATTTGCGTGTCTGTACAGCGGTATTTACCACACCATTTGCTAAAGCATAGACGCCGTTTCTCAAAATTTGAATGTCAAACACACTTGAAATAAATTGAGACAATTTGAGTAATGGTTGTACAAATAGGAGGTCGTAGATTTCGTCGATGTATAATTTCTTAGCGGAAAGCGTTTCCCAAGCATTCATTTGGTCGTCAGCTTTGGCCAGGGTACCGTTTTTAGCGTAGTTGCGCAAAGCCCAGAAAAGGACACCAAGTGCAATGATACTTGCAAAAATCATGAGTCCGATAGCTGTATTGAAATCAAGATGTGCGTTATGCACTTCAGACAAACCAAACGTACCACCACTCAAATAATGATCAAACCAATGTGCGGCGCCATGGAAAAATAATCCTGGTAAATTGAGTAAGCCACCAAAAACAGAAAGAAATGCTAATACTATAAGTGGAAGCGTCATCGATAAACCACTCTCATGTACTTTTGCTTTTAAGGCGTCACCACCTCTAAATGCACCGTGAAAAGTCAGGAAATAAAGACGAAACATATAGATAGCGGTCATGGTAACAGCTACTACTAAAATAGCATAAACCGCGGGGTTGTGATGCAGCGCTTGCGCTAGGATTTCATCTTTTGAATAAAAACCAGATAAAAAAGGAATTCCGGCGATTGCCATGGTGCCAATGAGGAAAGTGAAATGCGTAATTGGCATGAGTTTGGCGAGTCCACCCATTTTACGGATGTCTTGCTCCTCGTGCATTCCGTGAATCACAGATCCTGAACCTAAGAATAGCAAGGCTTTGAAGAAGGCATGAGTGGTTACGTGAAATAAGGCAACCGTATATGCACCAAAACCTAAAGCTACAAACATAAGGCCTAATTGTGAAACGGTAGAATAGGCTAAAACTTTCTTGATGTCATTCTGACGCAGGGCTATAAATGCTGCAACTAAAGTTGTTGCAAGACCGATATACAAGATGATTTCTTTGGTAAAAGGTGCGAGTTCAAACAGGAAATTAGAGCGTACTGTTAAATAGATACCGGCAGTTACCATTGTGGCAGCATGTATGAGTGCAGAGACAGGTGTTGGCCCAGCCATGGCATCAGGAAGCCATGTAAAGAGCGGAATTTGCGCACTTTTACCGGTGGCTGCGATAAACAGGCAAAGCGTGATCAAAATCATTGCCCCACCTTGAAGTGCAGGTTGTGCGGTTAAAGCCATTCCTATTTTCTGGAATTCGAGTGTGCCAAATTGACCGAGCAACATAAATAAACCGAGTAAAAGACCTGCATCACCTATACGATTCATGATGAAAGCTTTGCGAGCTGCCAAACTATTTGCCTTTCCTTTTTGAGCATCGTTGTAATGAAATCCAATGAGTAGGTAAGAGCACATCCCAACGCCTTCCCATCCAAAGAAGAGTACGAAATAATTGGAGCCCAACACGAGCAAGAGCATCGAAAAGATGAACAAGTTGAGATAAGTAAAAAACTTGTGATAGCCCTGATCATGGCTCATGTAGCCCATGGAGAACAAGTGAATCAAAGAACCAATTCCAGTGATGATGAGTGTCATCCAAACCGAAAGTGCATCAATTTGGAAGGAGGCATTGATGTGGATTTGGTCGTAATTTAAAATTTCAAAAAGTCGAACAATCTGAACGCCATTGAGTCCGTTGAAAAGAGTCAGGGCAAGTAGGAATGCCACGAAAACAACGCTGGTTGCCAGACCTCCAACGAGCACTTTAGGTAGTTTTTTGCCAATAGAACCGTTGATGACAAAACCAATTAAAGGCAAAGCGAGAATGAGAATAAGTGTCAAGTCTTTGGCCATGATTAATTTTTTAATTGGTTAAACATATCGATGTCAATGGATTTGAGGTTGCGGTAGGCCATAATGATGATCGAAAGACCAACTGTGGCTTCGGCGGCTGCAACAACCATCGTGAAAAACACGAAAATTTGTGCATCTCCACTTCCGTAGTAAGTTGAAAAAGTCACTAACATGAGGTTGACTGCGTTCAACATGAGTTCAATACACATGAGTAAAACAATCATGTTTTTGCGGGTCATGGCACCAATTGCACCTATTGTAAAAAGCGCAAAAGCTACAAATAAGAAAAAATCGAGAGAAGTCCCGATGCTATTAGCTGCTTGCATATTATTCAATGATTTGTTTTTCGCGCTTGGCAAGAAGGATAGCCCCGACCATAGCTGCAATAAATAAAATAGAAGTGATTTCGAAAGCGACAATATACTTTGAGAAAAGTAAATGCCCGAGTTCTTTGACCAAGCCAATAGTGCTATCTTGAGTGCGGTAATTTTGCCCCAAGATCAGGGTTTCTTTCAATGCCGTAATCAAGACCAAGAACAAACTACCACCGGCAATCAGTGCTGAAAGCTGCGCTCCGCGGTTAGTTAGCGGTTCTACTTCTTTATTTAAATTGAGGAGCATCAGAACGAATAAGAAAAGTACCATGATGGCACCAGCATAGACGATCATATTGACGATAGC
Organism: Crocinitomicaceae bacterium; assembly: GCA_044376455.1. Lineage (GTDB taxonomy): Bacteria > Bacteroidota > Bacteroidia > Flavobacteriales_D > Crocinitomicaceae > UBA952. The sequence continues at coordinate 4,940 of JBIPMW010000103.1, forward strand.
TAAGAATTGAGCGTTCATCATGATGTACATCGAAGTGATAAAGAAAAAGGTAACAACCAAATAGATGACACTGCGAACAGGATGCTTGCTTAGGATTACCATCAGGGCAGAGGCAATCGTAAGACTTCCGAGAATGATTGAAATGACTTGTAAACTCATGATTGAGAACGTTTTCCGGTGTGTTGTCTTTTGGTAATATCAATGCGTTGATCCAAAGATTCAACAAGCACATCTTTACCGTAAATAAAATTATCGCGTTCAAAATAGGTCGGAACCAAACGATCAGTCAGGAAAATAGCTTCTTTAGGGCAAGCTTCTTCACACAAACCACAGAAAATACAGCGCAACATATTGATTTCATAAGTTGCAGCATATTTTTCCTCACGGTATAATTTTTCTTCGCCTTTTTGACGCTCAGCTGAGGTCATGGTAATCGCTTCAGCTGGACATGCTACGGCACAAAGGCCACATGCCGTACAGTTTTCACGACCCTGCTCGTCTCTTTTGAGGACGTGCTGCCCGCGGTAAACAGGAGCAAATTCGCGCGTTTCTTCTGGATATTTGACCGTTTTACGCTTGCGCAACATATGCTTGAATGTGGTGATCATTCCGCTGATGATAGCTGGCAAATAAATCTTTTCCCATAAAGTCATGGGCTTGTCAGAAACTACTTTTTTTCTATTGGTAAGACTTTCCATTTTTTCAATTCAAATTAAAACCAACCATTTTGGTATGCGATCACAATTCCGGTGATTAATAGGTTAATCAAGGAAAGTGGAAGCAAAGTTTTCCATCCGAGGTGCATCAGTTGGTCAAAACGAAAACGCGGTATAGTCCAGCGGATCCACATGATGACGAAAATAAATATGAAGATTTTGATGGCAAATGCAAGTATGCCTAGGATGGCCAAGGTGTTTCCGCTAAAATGGCTCATTCCGGGGAAGTTGTAACCTCCAAAAAATAAGATAGACATAATTGCCGAAGAAACAAACATGGAAGTGTATTCAGAGAATAAATACAAACCAAGTTTCATAGAGCTGTATTCAGTGTGGTATCCACCCACCAATTCTGATTCACATTCAGGTAAATCAAATGGCGCACGATTGAGCTCTGCCAAGGCACAAATGAAGAAGATGAGAAATGCCAAAGGTTGGTAGAAAATATTCCAGACGTCTTTCTGCCCATTAATGATATCGTTGAGGCTCAAAGAACCAGATAGCAGTACGATAGTTATGGCTGAAACACCCATAGCCAATTCATAAGAAATCATTTGCGAACTCGCACGAATGGCACCGTAAAGGGAATATTTGTTATTGGATGCCCAACCTCCAATCATGATGCCGTAAACACCAATGGATATGACGCCAAAAACGTAGAGGATACCAATGTTGATATCGGCAACTTGTAAGGTGATGTCACGGCCAAATAAATGCAGTTTAGGCCCCCATGGAATCACGGCACTCGTGATGAGTGCTGTAAACATTGCCAAACCTGGGCCAATGATAAACAACCATTTGTCTGCTTTTGACGGGATAAAATCTTCTTTTAAAAACATTTTGACACCGTCTGCGATCGGTTGTAAGATACCGAAGGGACCGGCGCGATCAGGACCAACGCGGTCTTGAATCCAGGCAGCTAATTTGCGTTCAAAGTAGGTCATGTAGGCAGCTGCACCCAATGAAACAAGAAAAAGCAAAACTACTAGAAT
>JBIPMW010000336.1:0-6488 GCA_044376455.1 Crocinitomicaceae bacterium
GTAAGATGAAAGCAGTTAAGGCAGCACATCCTGACCTTGACATTCGTTTTGTGTTTCAGACACCCTATAACAAGATCTATAAAGGATCTAAGACTACCTATGCCAAGTGGGCCGATAAACACGGTTTCCCTTGGTGTTCCTTCCACTCGATTCCTATTTCATGGCTGACGTAAATAAGATCAGGCAGGTTGTCGCTGCCTTGATTGATGCCTTTGATAGCACTAGCTCACCCAACGATATCATCGAAGCATTCGAGGATGAGCTTGATGCTTATGAACAACTGATTCAAACTTACCACCAAAAGTAATGCGACCCACACAATACGGTTCTGTTGAGTATTACGCTGATGGATTCAGTGACTACCTTGCTGATGTTGATAGCGCAAACCCAGCAACCACAGAGAATCTCATTCAAGGTTTTTATCAAGCACTAGACTCATGGTTCGAGTACCACGATGAGCAAGCACGAACTTATGCAGAACTCCGAAAGCGAGTTCGTCAGGCACTTACCGTGTGATGTATGTGGGTCATCTGATGCAGCTAGCCTGTACACAGATGGCCACACTTTTTGTTTTTCATGTAACGCCTACACCAAAGGCGAAGGTGATGTTCACACTCATAAAATGTCCACCAATGTCCAACTCCGAGGTTCAGCCGAGCGGCTGCAAAAGCGGAACATCTCAGAAAAGGTTTGTCAACAATACCGGATCTACAAAGACGGAGACGTTTTACGCTTCTATTATTTCGACGATGCTGGAGTCGTTAAAGGATGCAAGGTAAAGACTAAAAGTAAACTATTCACTTATGAAGGAGACGTACCTGGAACACTCTTTGGACAACATTTGTTTCCCGCCACTGGAAAACGAGTCGTCATCACTGAGGGGGAACTCGATGCGGCTTCATGTAGTGAAGCTATGCCGGGGTGGCCGATGGTATCTCTACCTAGCGGTGCCGCAGCGGCCAGGAAGTCGATTCAACGGGCTCTCCAATGGCTCCAGGGTTATGAGGAGATTGTCCTGTTCTTCGACAATGACGAGGCAGGCCGTAAGGCAGCGGAGGACGCAGCAGGGGTCCTACCACCTGGCAAGACAAAGATCGCAAGACTTGAGGAATACAAGGATGCGTCAGACGCACTTCAAGTCAATGACACTGAGGCGATTCGTCGAGCTATATGGGACGCGAAACCTTACCGTCCAGATGGCATCATCGACGGAAAGTCTCTGCTCGATGTAGTAACAACACCAAACCCACCATCAGATCATGACTACCCCTTCGACGGTCTTCAACAGAAGCTACATGGGATACGGTATGGAGAGCTTGTCACAATTACTGCAGGCTCTGGTATTGGTAAATCCTCGTTCTGCCGTGAACTCGCAACTCACCTTCTTAATAACGGAGAACGAGTTGGGTACCTGGCGCTTGAAGAATCTAACCGTAGAACCGCCCTGGGACTAATGTCCGCTGCTGTTGGTAAATCACTTCACCTTGGTAACCATGACCGAACTGCCCTCACCGAAGCTTATAATCACAGTCTTGCTAAGTGGAACCTGTTTCTTTTTGATGGCTTCGGTTCTTTCGACCCAGATGTTATCTACAACCGAATTGAATATCTTGCTTGCGGGCTAGATACTAAGGTCATCTTCCTTGATCACTTGTCTATCCTTATGTCTGGACTAGAGGGTGATGAGAGGCGGATGATTGATGTTACTATGACCAAGCTACGTTCTCTTGTAGAGCGTACTGGTATTGCTATGTTCCTTGTATCACACCTCAGGCGTACATCCAATGACACCAACCACGAAGAAGGCGCAAGAGTCACCCTTGGACAACTTAGAGGTTCGGCAGCTATTGCTCAATTGTCAGATGGAGTTATTGCGCTTGAACGGAACCAGCAAGCGGATAGAGGAGGCTCTTCAACGACTGTGCGAGTCCTCAAAAACCGTTATAGTGGGGAAGTGGGAGTAGCTTGTCAGCTTACCTACGACCTAGATACTTGTAAATTTACAGAGACTGAAGCTAATGACTTCGACCCAACAACCGACTTCTGACATTAAGCGTCCCAAACCTCCTACACCTGAGGCAATCAAGCGAGCACAGTTCGTTGACAAGACCTACAAGTGGACTGGTAAGTGACACAACAACACCCAATCACCCCACCGCCGGAGCTGGTGCAAGCGTGGTCCGACGAGGCATTGACCGCCTCTGGAATGTTTGAAGTCAAGATGAAATTTGCCACCTATGCCGCCCGCTGGGGCAGCGACCAGGAGCTGGAGGCGTGCTGTGAGTGGTTTCAGGATTTTTACAAACTTGAAACCTGGATGCAACGAGATCTCAAAAAGCTCCGCGACGCCCGCCGCCCCAAGCCGCCGAGCTTGAAGGAGCAGGCGTTGGTTGCGCTCTACGCTGTTGCCACAGGCGCCAATGACATACGAGAGCAGCACCAAGACTTCGAGACCATCCGCCGCGCACTGGAGGCACTGCCCGATTGAACCTAATCTTCGACCTAGAAACAGACGGCCTATACGATGATTGCACCAAGGTTCACTGTATTGGCATCTATGATCTGGACACTAAACAAACTCTTGTCTTCAATGATGAAGGCAGTGAGCAACCTATCACGAAAGGTGTCCAACTCCTTGAGGATGCCTGTTGCCTTATTGGTCACAACATCATTGGGTACGATATTCCTGTGCTCCGTAAGCTCTATCCTTGGTTTACCCCCAACGCTAGGGTTGTGGATACTTTGGTTCTTAGTCGTATTTATCACGCTGATATGTTGAAGACCGATCAGAAGCGTAGGTGGAAGGATATGCCACCACAACTTCAAGGACGCCACTCACTGGAGTCCTACGGTTATAGGCTAGGCGAATACAAGGGAGAGTTTGGTAAGGATACTGATTGGAAGCACTGGTCACAAGAGATGCAAGATTATTGTTTACAAGACGTACAAGTAACACAGAAGTTATGGCAACACTTCCATCCATACCTGACTTCATCCAACTAGAACATGATGTCGCAACAATCCTCACCAGCCAAGAATTACATGGATGGTACTTTGACGAAGATGCTGCACGGGAACTTGCACAAGCTCTCTATTCCGAGCTTGATGGCCTTAATCGTGTACTACGGAAGCGGTACCCTTACGTTGCAGGACGCGAATTTACTCCGAAGAGATCTAACAGAACCACAGGTTATGTAGGTGGTGCTACTGTAACAAAGCTAAAGGAGTTTAGCCCTACCAGTCGTGATCACATTGCATGGGTCATGAAGAACCTACACGGCTGGGTACCTGATAAAGAGACAGCAAGTGGCAAGACTGCCATTGACGAAACTGTTCTCAAAGATATCGGTACAGAAGAGGCACTGCAGTTCTTCCGTTGCCTTGAGTTAACTAAGCAGCTTGGCATGTTGTCTGAGGGCAAGAATGCTTGGCTTAAGCTAGTCAAAGGTAACCGTATCCACCACCATTGTTCGGTTGCTACTAACACCCACAGATGTGCACACCGCAATCCTAACCTTGCACAGGTACCTAGTGATCTTAACTTCAGGAAGTTGTTCACTGCGAGCCCTGGTATGGTCATGGTTGGTGCTGACCTAGCGGGGATTGAGCTTAGAATGCTCGCACACTATCTTGCTCGATATGATGGGGGCAGGTACGGAGATGTACTTCTCAACGGTGACATTCACCAAGAGAATGCAGACAAGATAGGCATATCACGCCGACTAGTAAAGACTGTTACCTATGCGTTTCTGTATGGGGCAGGCGATCAAAAGATAGGACTTAGCTATGACCAAAGCCTTTCCCCGAACAAGGCAAAAGAAAAGGGGGCGGAGATACGAGCTGCTTATGTTGCTGCCATTGACGGCCTGGATAGTCTTCTTACCGCTGTTCGTCAAGCAGGTGAGCGAGGCTTTATCAGGTCCATAGACACACGTAAGATCTCTGTGGATAGCCCACACAAGGCTCTCAACTACTTGCTCCAATCAGGTGCAGGTGTTGTAGCTAAGCGGTGGATGGTTATCGCTAACAATACTTTCTTCCATAATCACACTCATCAACTTGCATTTATCCATGACGAGTTGCAATGGGAAACCACACCAGATGCTGCTGAGATTCTCAAGCTTCACCTGGAAGAGTCAGCCATAGCTGCTGGCCAATACTACAACCTCCGTATCCCTATCGCTGCCGAAGGGAAGATCGGATCCACTTGGGCAGATGTACACTAATTATGGCCACCAAATCAAAGACTGCACTGGGACGTGTAGAGTTTAAGTCCCGTGCTAGATACAAACGTACCCGCCAAGGTAATGGTACTAGATCACTCCCCTCCCATGGACGTAAGCTTCGTCGAGGTCAAGGTAAGTGAGTCTACTCATTGATGCTGACTTCATCGTCTACAAGTGTTGTGCAGGAGCTGAAACAGAAATCGACTTTGGAGAAGACCTCATCGTTGTTACCTCCAACTTCAAAGAAGCCTACGAGTATGTCGAGCGAGAGTTATACAACATCGCAACTGACCTTGGATGCTTCGATGATTCTATTTTGTTCTTTTCTGATTCTATCAACTTTCGTAAATCTATTGATCCAGCGTATAAGGGACATAGAAACCGAAAGAAACCGTGCGGCTACAAAAGGGTCATCAACAAACTCAAGGAAGAGTATCCCGTTGTTGTGATGCCTACACTAGAGGCTGATGATGCCCTGGGTATCTACGCCACTAAAGAGCCCGGACACATCCTTTGCAGCCCCGACAAGGACATGCGACAGATCCCTGGACAGCTCTATGACCTTACCGATGGAGTGACCACTGTAGAGCCTGAGGAGGGCCGCAGATGGCACCTCATTCAAACACTTGCTGGTGACCAAACTGATGGTTATGCTGGTGTACCTGGTATTGGTATCAAACGTGCTGTGGCTCTCTTTGAGAAGGAGGGCTACACATGGGATACAGTAGTGAAAGCATTCGCTGAGAAGGATCTTGGAGAAGATGTAGCTCTTATGAATGCACGCCTTGCTAAGATTCTACAATGTGATGACTATGATTTCACCAATCAAAAACCAAGACTTTGGTCTCCCCGCTCCAGTGTTGGAGTTGACAATGGAGCAGCAATTCAAACTCAAACAGATTGAGAATGCACTGCATGATAAAGATACTAAGCTAGAAGATGTAATCACTATCTTCATGGCTCTTCAACGCCAAAACTTTACTCTCTGTAATACAGTATCCAACCTAGTCAAGAAATGGCCAACTCAAATACCACAGGTCCCAGTTACTACAAGCGAGGAAACGTTGAAGTTTGGGACTTCATCAGAGACCAAGGGCTGAACTACCACCTTGGTAATGCAGTTAAATATATCTGCCGTGCTGGCTTCAAAGACAGCCGAGTAGAAGATCTTAAAAAAGCAATCCACTATCTTCAAAATGAGCTTGAATCCATCACCACAACAGCAAGCAAAGGAGTTCCGAGCTGGTTTCCAAGTAACGAACAGTACGAGTCCAGCTTCACGGACTATGCAGCGGACTTTGATCGTTGAGGAGTTTAAAGAGTTCCTTGACGCAGAGAACCAGTTACTTTTGGGATTCGTAGTCAACGCTACCGATGCCCTTAAAGAGCTAGCTGATCTTGTCTATGTCTGCTATCAATACGCAGAGAACCTAGGATGGGATCTAGATGAAGCCCTCTATCGTGTTCACCAAAGCAATATGAGTAAGCTTGGTGAAGACGGTAAACCTATCTACCGAGAGGATGGTAAAGTCCTCAAGGGTCCTAACTATCAACCACCAAACCTTAGTGATCTTGTCTAGTATGTCCACTGATCTTATTGCCCGTACTGGGCGTGTTCAATCTTGGATCGATGATCCTACCTCACGACTTCCCGTGTCGTGTACAGTATTTGTTGTAGAGGACACCATGGAGGGTCCTAATGGAATCGAAGCATCTTGGCGATTTGTGTCGCACGCTCTTCGCTATGGAGCGGGAGTTGCAGTCCATCTATCTAAACTCCGGGCACGAGGAGAGGAGAATAATAAAGGCTTGGTTGCATCAGGTCCCGTATCTTTTGCCAAGATCTACTCGACCCTAAACGAGATCCTTCGCCGTGGAGGTGTGTACAAGAATGGAGCTGTGGTACTACACCTTGATCTCAGTCATCCTGATGTGCTTGAGTTTATCACTACTAGCCGTAGTGAGCTTCCTTGGGTTAAGCGTTGCGTCAACATTAACAACCATTGGTGGGAAGAGACAACTCAAGAAGTGAAAGATGCTCTCCTTGAAGGCATCAAAAAGGGTGACATTTGGCTCAACAAAACAAAGGTAGACAAAAATGGTAATCGAATCAGAGGTAACGTATGCCTGGAGGTATACCTCCCCAGTCGAGGGACCTGTCTACTTCAACATGTTAACCTCGGCGGATGTGAACTCGATCAAATTCGAGGTGCATTTGTCCAAGGAATGTCCGAACTGTGCACACTACACGGCAAAACAAAT
>JBIPMW010000348.1:0-6470 GCA_044376455.1 Crocinitomicaceae bacterium
GATGGTTGGATTGAGTCGGTAAATGGCCTCGCGCAGGCGCCCTACGAGGACCACGTCGCCGAACGACTCCCTTTCGGCCTCTGGTTCGCCGGGAGCGATTTGCGGACCATGCCCGACTACATATCCGAGTTCCCCGAACCACGTTAGGACGGCGTCTTCGACGATGGATTCGTTGAGGGTCATTTTCGTATCAGGCCACTAGCGACAGGAAGCGGAGACATCGGTGCGAATGGGTTGAAATTCATCACCAGAGCATGGCTCAAAGCCGTCTGGCCAACATGCGCGCATGTTGCAAAGCAGGCGTTGCTGAAGTGGCGCGTCGTGGTTGACTTGCTCAACTCGCAATTCGATGAAGTTTAGGTCGCAAGATCGAAAGAAATACCGGACATCCTTTGCGAAGTATCGGGGTACGTATCCCAACATTGCGCGATCCGTATCGGTACGAATAGCCACGGCATTCGAATCGTATACATTTTGCAGATCGGGCATCAGGTACAGTCTTTCATTCGTTTTCAAAGTCGCAATTCGCGTCAAAGAGCCACTGTTCATCCACCTTAGCCCGTGGACAAAGAACTTGTTGACGTAGCAACCATTGACGGGCTCTGGGCACGGAAAAACTTCGACGGAATCGGTCGCCTTTTTTCCTTCCGTCACCCCCAGGATCAAGATGGGGTTGGGGTGCGAGTTTGGCGAAAACCCGCCCCATTTGAGAAACTTGACGTATTCGGGTCGTTGTTCGCCCAACAGGCGGTTGGCAAAGAGAGGGAATAAATCGTTGGATTCATAAACGATTTCCAGGTTCGGCATTTCTGGAAACGGCTTGAACCCCTCTAAGGTCCTGGCACCCTTGGTATAGAAGAAACGGTAAACGCCGTCTTCTAGTTCTAGGCGTCCGACGGGGCCCCATCCTTGGTGCGATTCGATCTGATTTCGCCAAGCGACATAGAGAGCGGTTTTCATCGGATATCCATCTGCAGGATGCGTTTTTTTTTGCTGAACAATTCCATTGTAAACTGCCAATCGACCAAGGCCAACTCTATCGGCAAAACTCCATTTCAAATAGCGTGTATTCGCTAATAAAGCGGACCGCTGATGGACACTGATGAACGCTCATGCAGCGCGCAAAAAAAGATCGCTTAGCTCTCTGGCTCCTTGGCTGCTCCCCTGAAGCCTGAAACCTGAGGTCTTAAGCCTGAAGCCGCTTGGCCCCCCTTCGCCCCAGGGCTTTGGCTGGGGAGGGCGGGGCGGGGGGGTGAGGGGCAAGGTTTTCGGTTTTGAGACTAATAGAAAACCAATCAGGAAGCGGCATTTCGATGTTTTGGGTCTACTTTTTAGAGGAACACTTGACTTTTGCCGCTATCTGACCGAAAGTCATTGAAGCTCATCTGCCAAGTGTAGAAGGAGTAACGAAGCCGTCCCCTGGGGCGGCTTCAGATTTTCTAGGACCTTATCCACTCTTCGAATTCTCGTTGAAGTTTCTTTCGAAGGTGGTATTCGACGCGCCTAATAGGGAGTGAGGCAAGAACAGGAACTTTGTGTTCTGCCGCAGCATGGCCACGCACCGATCCCCCTCCCTGGTTCGCCTAGAGCGATCTGCGGACCGTGTTCGACTGTATTTTCTAGTTCCCCCAACCACGTTAAGGCGGCGTCTTCGATGGTCGATTCGTTGAGGCTCATGGTTGGTCTATTTCAATAAATCCCAATCGCGATAGGCTTTATCACTGTATCGGATCAGTGGTCCTTTCGGCAAATTGTTATGGGTAAACTGACCAATCGCATCCAAAAGAGGGGCTTTCTTGAAAGGAATGTGGATTACCCGTGCCGTCTTGTTTTTGATGCGATCCGCCAACGCGTTCGGCCAGAGTGGGCAGAACTTTTGTGGCTCCAATATTGGGCAGTAATCGGTGTAAGTTGCGATGATCGGAATGCCGTAGTTGTCGATGGCTTGTTCGATTTCAAAGGGGACCCAATCTGTATCAAGCTTCGTCGTCTCCCCGATTATCAGAACCAAATTCTTTGAGTTGCGGAGTCGCTCTTGTAACGATGCGCGGAGTGTTGTCTTCTTGCTCGTGTCACGAACCGAGGAGGCTTTCTCGTGACTGTTAATCATCGTGAAATCGTCGTCGGTCTTGGCCGACCATGCTTTCATCAGGTTGTAGTAATCCATGTCGGATTTCCCGGGAAGGTTCGTTCCCTGCGCATGAAATGCAACGTATGTTCCGTTTCTGTATGCCATTAGTTGTCCTCCCAGTGTTGTTTTACGTCTCGCAAGTCGATCTCCTCAAACCGGTCAGGATGGAGAATGATCCGAATTCGCTGAGTAATTTGCCGCGCTTTTGTTTCGGTGATGGCCGAGAGAATGATCAGGTTCAGAAGATCGCGGGTCGGAAGTCCGATTCCAGAAAGACCGCTGCCAATGAGGGGCAGATTCAATGGGTGCCCATCTGACTCGACGCGGGCGCGTTCCCAAAGCCTGTGCATCGCTGTCCACATCATGGTTACATCCGAGAAAGCCTTGCAGGTATCGAGTTCTGCCTTTGCAAGGGCGAATAGGATGAAGGATTTCTCATCGACTTGAATGTTTGCTGTAGTGCCAATAGGAAAGCTGTTCGACTTTCCCGCAGCTTTGGTCATCGGTGTGCTTTGAATCCCCTTCAATTGTTTGTTTACTTGTTTGTCGAAAGTTTGGATTCCGCCCCCGAAATACTTTTTCAGGAAGACGCCATGGAGGCTTGTGTTTGACACCGGGAGACCTAGTTCGCTTTCAAAGAACTCGGTGACAGCAATCGCCATCAAACCATCTTGGGCAAACAGATCTCCGAAAATCACCTCAATTACGGTGTTCGTTGTAGCCACCTTGATCGTGACACGCGAAGGCTTCCAAATACGGTTCAGGCTGTAGAAAATACTGAAGGCGACGATGATTGTCAGCGCATAGCCCCCCTCGATTTTGACCCCAGGCAGAAAGTGAGTGACGGCTTCGGTAAGCGTCCAAAGAACACTGAAAGCGGCGAACGCCATAACCAAAGTCCGCAAAGGGTGTCGCCGCAATCCGGACCAAAGATCTTGGAGTTTTGTCTTTTTGCTGGGTTTCATTGTTGAGCCGCGGTATTCCAGAGGCGGCCGGATGAGTAGGTCGGGCCGTTGGGATGAGGGCAATGGTTGAATGGCGTCTCGGGGCATCGCAAGAATGACGAAGCATTGGCGTCGTCACCGAATCTTCGAAACCCGTTCGTTTGCAATGCGCTCATCGCCCAGTCCTGCGATGGGAAACGCATCGTGTCGAAAACTCCGCTTTTGTTGCCGAAGAAATAGACAACCACGCCGGTGGCATCGGCATCAATCAATGCCCAGTTCTGCAAGAGCATTTCGATCACCTTAAACCAGTCATCTCGGCTTTGGATTGGGACTTTCTCATTCATGGCTTCGCCTCCAGTAACGTGAATAGCTCTCGACCGAGCTCTTGAAGTCTCCCAGAAAGCTCACGTACTTCCGGGGCCTGTATTGAAACCTTGCGACCGAGCAGCGACGAAGAATCTCCAGTCGCTGACAGGTAGTCTTCGTCCACCACGCCGATTTTGTGAGCCAATAAGTGCCGCTTTTGGAAGGCGCGAACGATATGCTTCCAGTCCGAAGGCGCAGCTGTTGCGGCGAAATCCACGCGGAATTCCTCCCTCACGCGGTCACGGGCAGCGGCGATGTTCTGAAACCGAATCTCGGCCGCCTTCTCCGGTTTTACGGCCTTCGGTGCAAATACGCGGCAAGTCTCTCGCCCAAAGCCGTCGAACGCCGAAACGCAATCTTCTAGTGCGTTCTCTATCAAGTGCTGCGCAACTGGTGTCTCTTGGGTCTCCGAAACTTCCAAGAGTTTCTCAACAAGCTCCAGGTTCTTGTTCAGGATTTGGCGTGAGTTGTGGACGGCACAGTCAGGGCAGAAGCCGAAGACTCCGTAGATCGTGTAGCGCAAAGTACATCTTTCGCAGACCACTTCGGTCTCCAGTTTGGATTCTCGATAGTGGCGCATCGCTGTAGGCTTGCCACTTACTTTTATGCTGATATCAATCTCAAATGCGTCTTTAGGCCGGTGATTGCGCTCCAGCGACTTCAAGTCCTTCAAAAGTGCTCCAGTGACCTGATGCATCACGAAGGACGTTGCATACTCGACTTGTGCCTTCGTACAGAACTCCTCCGTGCCAGCTCCGTGGCCGCAATAAGGACAATAGCAAGGTAGGTTCTCGCCCTTGAGCCCGGTGCCCGGTTGAAGCTTAAAGTAGCCTTCGCATTCGGCTGCTGGACACTCGCGGCCAATGAACCCTTCATCGTCGTGCGGTAACGAAATGCTGAACTGAGAACTAAGATTGCTTATACGTCTCATGCCGAGACCTCCCTCACAGTATTTGAGACCCTCAATTCCCCGCTCAGTAGCCTCGGAAGCAGCGTGTCTCGCAGGGTGGCAAGGGTGCGGGATTCGGTGATGTTCTGCTCCATTCGGCGTCGGAGCGGGCGAGTGAGAGTCTCAAATCGTGCTGCTATCTCTCGCGACGGGCGGACTAACCTGAGTTTCGGAATGCTCTTTACGTTAAGTGCGTCGAGAATGGTCCCCGAGTCCGTCTTCAGCCGAATTTCCTCTCGCATGGATTCGGAAACCAAGCACTCGATAAGAAAGGTCGGGTATGGAAAGTCAGGTTTGCATCGAATCCCGGTAATGTTTCTGCCTAGTGCCGCATTCACGCCTTCGGGAATTTGGCCTACCGCGCCCACGCGCCCCACATTGGTGATGACGCAGTCACCGGCAACAGCTTCCATGCGAGAAATCCACCTCTTGTAATCCACCGAACCGACCAAAAAGGAATCCGAGATGTCGATGAGGCCGCCATCACGGATATTGTTTAACTGAAGGTAGATTTGCCCCGTATCGCAACGCTCGGGTTTCTTGGCGTGAAGGCAGTCGATCACATACGCAATCTGGCCTAGCTCTGCGGCTTCCCAGCCAGAAGGAATATTACCAATCGGCGAATCTTGGAAGCTCGCGGGAAAGAGTGCGGCGGTGGCGGGATCGAGGCCGGTGGGCTTGTTGCCGTCGAGTTTGGCGCGGACGGGATCGAAATCCACGAACCAACTCTTGAACAACGCCCGTGCCATCGCCTCCAAAGTCCCGTTCATCCGCCGGTTCAACTCGATCTTGTCGTCCAACGCACCAAGCACCCCCGCGATGGCTTTCTGCTCGGTAAGAGGTGGGAGTGGGATTTCAAGTCCTTCGATTTGCGTACCGCTAATGTTTGCCTGAGCGCTGCCATCGGCAATTCCGAACATTTGCCGAACGTAAGTATCCTGCGAGAGGATATAGTAAATGTATCGGTAGTCGGTCCCTTCGGGCTCAGTCAAATAAATTTTCCCAACACGCTGGTTCAGGAAATAGCGTTCGTGCGTCCGTGGAAAACGGCCAACCTTTCCTACAGTTGCGCCGGTCATTGCAATAAGGGTGTCGCCCTCTTTCAGTTCGAAGCGTTCGACTCTCGGAATATTTGCAATGACATCTTCGGGAACGCGTTCGCAATCCAAGACGTCCACTGACGGAGGAACAATGTTTTTTATCTTTATGACTGGAAGTCCGACACCCCCCATGTCTCCGCTACTAAATGCGAAACCAGAACGGACTTTGGCGACTGTGCCAAGCGGTTTAACGTCGAACTCACCCGCCATTGCCAGACCCTCTAAGATTCGCGTTGATGGCCTGCCCCATTTTCGCTGACTCGTCGAACTGGACGTACAACTGTTCGCTATCCTTCTCCTTCAAAGTGACTTGCCTCATTGTCATCACTCTCCTTGCTACGTTTCGACTCGACCGACCGAGAGGGTTCGATTTCCAATTCTGAGCAAAACCCACATACCGCATCCAGAATTTGTCAAACGTCGTGTTGGGTGAGAGGTCGTGTGAGTTATGCAATCGAAACGTACGCCAATAACCGCTAAGACGGTAGTAGTTGACCGCCGAAAGCTGACGGATGATCTGCTCCCGGTCGCCTAACATCCCTCGGGAGATGAGCAAGTCGGCTTGCTCTACAAGGCTCAGCGCTGGCTCGGTGTACTTCATGTACCAACTCCAAGTCCATAAAAAGAAAGACCCGACGAAGTGTGCGTGTCTTGCGACAGAGGCCCGCCGGGTTTACTGTCACAAGAGTATCGCCCACGAAGCGGCACGGGAACCGGAGTGCATGCAGGATTTTTACTTTTATTTCTCGCTACCAGCCGTTTGAGGGGTGAAATCCGCAAGTTCAAAAACCCACAGCGGCGACCTTGCCGACAAACCTGTCCAAATTCCCTCGAAAAATGGACCGATGGGGTTCGATATGTCCAAGCGATGGACATGTTCGGCGGACATGTGTAAAAAACCCACAAATTTGGACACGTCGATAGGTGACGTGGGTTCGGATAAGTGGCCGTCGTAATCATTTTTGAAGCACCTCCAA
>JBIPMW010000104.1:0-6410 GCA_044376455.1 Crocinitomicaceae bacterium
ATCAATATCCAGCATGTTCACCGCGTGGATCGTACTGGTTACAAAGCAGGTGCGCTCGATGCAGCCATGGACAAAGTAGAAGGAGAGTTCATCGCGATTTTCGATGCTGATTTTGTCCCAAGCAAAGACTTTTTATTGCGCACCATTCCTTATTTCAACTCAGATAAGGTAGGCGTAGTTCAAACGCGTTGGGGCCACCTCAACAAAGACTATTCTTTACTTACTGAACTACAAGCTTTCGGTCTCAATGGGCACTTTGCTATAGAACAAGGCGGGCGCAATGCAAGTGGACACTACATCAACTTCAACGGTACAGCAGGAGTATGGCGCCGTGCAACGATAGATTCTGCCGGAGGCTGGGAGCACGATACCATTACTGAAGACCTCGATTTGAGCTACCGTGCGCAAATGAAAGGTTGGCAGTTTGTTTATCTAGAAGAAGTAGAATCACCGGCTGAATTGCCAATCACGATGTCGGCACTCAAAAGCCAACAACACCGCTGGATGAAAGGTGGAGCAGAAGTATTTATCAAAATGTGGAAGCGCTTGGCTACCACCAAAGGATTAAAATTGTCTGATCGTATTCATGGATTGGCACACTTGTTCAATTCTTCAGTATTCTTCTTCATCTTGATTCTTTCACTTTTGAGTTTGGCAGTTTTGCACATCAAAGATTCCTTCTCTGATTTAAACGTGTTTATCAAATACGGAATGTATTTCTTCTCTAGTACGCTTTTCTTAGGTTTTTATTATTGGAATTCTTACCGCGATAAAAAAGGCAATTTCTTCGGCGACCTCTTCCGTTTCTTAGGCCGTTTTGTACAATTCTTAACAGTTTCTATGGCGCTTGGCCTGAGTAACGCTGTTGCCGTCATTGAAGGCTATTTAGGCATCAAAAGTTCGTTTGTGCGCACACCAAAGTTCAATGTCGCCAAAAAGGATGAATTCAAAGGAAATAAGTACGACAAAAAGAGTCTTTCAATTATCAATATTTTAGAAGGAATCTTTATGGTAACTTTTGGATTTACAGCTGTAAATCGTGCTATTTATGGTGATTTAGGAATGGTTCCATTCCATTTGATGTTAGCCATTGGTTATGGAATTATTTTCTTTAATACCTTGAAAGAAAATAGGGGCCAACAAGCTTAATTATTCTTTAACTATACTGAGACTTTCAAGTTTTTGCTCGTATTTCCCACTGCGAAATTGGAAGGTACTTCTAAAACTATTTCCTTTGGTTAAGTAAGACCCAATGATGGTGCCATTGCCCTCTACAGACTTGCTGTTTTTATACCTGAAGATGAAGGTTCCTTTAGGATATTTCTGAAAGAAATTATTTAAAATCATTTCTGCTTGTGCTAAAGGAAAAGCACCCTCTGTTCCAGGAAGTTGCATCACAATTTTTTCTCTACCTAAACTAATGATTACATGTGCGTCGTTGAGCTCCATGCCACGTTGAATAGTCGTGTAGGGAAGATCTCCGCTCAGGCTTAAACTAACAAGCAAAAAGGCAAAGAAACTGTAAATTACATTCATGCCGTAAACTTAACAAAAATGATGCCGCAAATTTCTCTAAATTTGTAGGAATTACAAGCCAGATGAAAGCACAGCAAGACCAACTCGTCATATACAATAGCCTCAAAGGTGAAAAAGAAGCATTCAAGCCACTCATAGAGGGTCATATCGGGATGTATGTTTGCGGCCCAACTTTGTATAGCGAGCCTCACATGGGCAATATGCGTACTTTCATCAACTTTGATTTAATTTATCGCTATTTACTACATCTGGGTTTTACGGTAAAATATGTCCGAAACATCACAGATGCCGGGCACATCACCAATTCTGCTGGTCAAGAGGTCGATAGTATCGGTGAGGCCGCCAAGGCTGCACAAATGCAATCATTAGAAATTGTCTATAAATATGCTGTTAAGTTTCAAGAATTGCAGCGTATTTATAATCTGCTTCCTCCTAGCATTGAGCCAACAGCTACACAACATATTCAAGAACAAATTGAAATCATCGAACAAATTTTGTCTAATGGTTACGCCTATGAAGTCAATGGCTCCGTTTATTTTGATACGCGCCGCTACATGCAAGATTACCATTATGGTATTTTAAGTGGCAGAAAAGTAGACGAACTTGAAAATGAAACCCGTAGCCTAAATGCCCAAGACGAGAAACGCTTTTTTGCAGATTTTGCACTTTGGAAAAAGGCAAACCCGAACGATATGCAAATTTGGCGTTCACCTTGGGGCAATGGAAACCCAGGTTGGCACATAGAGTGTACAGCCATGAGCACAAAATATTTAGGAAAACAATTTGACATTCACGGTGGCGGCATGGACCTCAAATTTCCGCACCACGAAGATGAAATTGCTCAAAGTTGCGGATCTTTCGGCTGTAATCCGGCTCGTTATTGGATGCATGCCAATATGCTCAATGTCAATGGTCAGAAAATGTCAAAGTCTTTTGGCAATTACTTCTTGCCTAAGCAAATTCTCGATGGTACCACCGGACTTTTTGAAAAATCTTATTCAGCTAATGTGGTGCGGTTTTTCATGATGCAGGCACACTATCGTAGCAACCTCGATTTTACGCAGGAAGCGTTAAACGCTGCTGAGAAGGGCTATGAAAGATTAATGGAAGGGCTCAAGACGCTAGATAAGGTCCCGACAAGCACCTCGTCTTTTGATGTAGATGCGCTAGTGGCATCTTTCTACAAGGCCATGAACGATGACTTCAATGCACCTATTTTGGTTTCGTATCTTTTTGAGGCTGTCAAACAAATCAATCTTGTCAATGACGGTACGGCCAGTATTTCTGCCTTAGACCAAGCCAAGTTAAAAACCGCTATGCAGGCGTTCGTCCATGACGTTCTGGGGCTACAGGCAGAAAATAACCAGACTGAAACGCGCTTGGCACCAGTTATGGATTTAGTCTTGGATTTACGCCAACAAGCACGTAGCAATAAAGACTGGACCACTTCTGATCAGATCAGAGACGGTTTGGCGAAGGCTGGTATTGTTGTCAAGGATGGCAAAGACGGAACATCCTGGAGTTAATATCGTGCTAAACAGAAATAGTTTATTGGGCGGAGATTTCGATTGATGCTTCGATACCGCTCCATAATTGATACCGCTTTTCAAGTGCAAGCAGCGATACTTCTGTAGCTTCTTTCCATTTATTTGCATCTGAACCACAGATTTCTTCCATCATCTTTAATGAAATTGGGCCATGGTCATCGCCATCAACTTCAATGTGTCGCTCGAGATAATAAAGGAGTTTGTCAATGTTGTGTTGGCCTTGGCGCTGCATTTCGCGCAAGATTTCTATAAACATATCAGGGATGAGGTCTTCACGTCCGAAAGTAAACAAAGCCGCTATTTTGTGCAATTGTCCGCTGTTGATAACCTCAAAAGTGAAGCGCACAAATTCGCGCGTTTCTTCATTGATTCTTAACTGATAAAGTGCTTCATCTAGACTTTTTCCATACGACAGCCATTCTGTAAGCTGGTGAATTGGCATGGTGTCTGCGCCAATTTGCTGCATGGCTTCGAGGTACATTTCAAAGTGACTTAACACATTCCCATCTTGATCTTGGTCGGATTCTTCCCCAAGAACAATTTCATTGATGAAGCGACGTGTCGTGGGTGAGCCTTTCGGAAACCACGGAACTTCAACACAGGTAAGCTCGCGTTGCAAAGATTTGAGTAAACTCATGAAATCCCACACCGCAAAGATGTGTTGTTCCATGAAGCGCTGAAAATCTTCTAGGCTATGAATTTTTGCATACATTGGATGTGCCAATAAGCGCTCTCGAGAGGGTAGCAGGGCTGCCTGTAATTGTTCAATGTTTGTGCTCATACTTTTTAAACAATTGTAAAATCAATTAGTTGAGCTTGATACCGAGTTCTTTCAATTGCGCGTCGTTTAATGGCGATGGCGCATCGATCATGGTGTCTCTACCTGAGTTGTTTTTAGGGAAAGCAATGTAGTCTCGGATAGATTCTGAGCCACCCATAGTCGCTACCAAACGATCTAGGCCAAAGGCCAAGCCGCCGTGAGGAGGTGCACCGTATTCAAAAGCAGACATCAAGAAACCAAATTGTGCTTGCGCTTCTTCTTTGGTGAAGCCGAGCAAGTCAAACATACGTGATTGCAAAGCGCGGTCATGGATACGGATAGAACCACCACCGAGCTCTACGCCGTTCATGGCAAGGTCATAAGCATTGGCGCGAACTTTACCTGGTTCGGTATCAATGAGGTGAAAATCTTCTGGTTTTGGCGAAGTAAAAGGGTGGTGCATGGCATGGTAGCGCCCGCTTTCTTCATCCCATTCTAGCAACGGGAAGTCAAGCACCCACAATGGTTTAAATACGTTAGGATCGCGCAGCCCAAGCTCAGTGCCTAGATGTAATCTGAGCTCATTGAGTTGTTTACGTGTTTTGGCGAGGTCTCCACAAAGTAATAAAAGTAAATCTCCTGGTTTGGCTTGCGCTTTTGCAGCCATTGCTTGGAGGTCTTGTTCGGTATAAAATTTATCGACACTTGACTTGAAAGTACCATCTGGATTGCACTTGATGTACACTAATCCTTTGGCGCCAATTTGTGGTCTTTTGATCCATTCAGTCAGTTCATCAAGTTGCTTGCGCGTAAATTCTGAAGCGCCTTCGACATTGATGCCAAGTACGTACTCGGCGCTATTGAAAACGACAAAGTCTTTGCTTTGTGCCAACTTTGTGAGGTCGACAAACTCCATTCCAAATCGGATATCAGGTTTGTCTGAACCGTAGCGTTCCATGGCTTCAGCGTAGGTCATGCGCGGGAATGCGCCTTCAAATTGAACACCCCGAACTGTAGCAAATAGGTGCTTGATCAAGCCTTCGAACATCTCTAAAATGTCGTTTTGCTCTACGAAAGCCATTTCGCAGTCGATTTGTGTAAATTCTGGTTGGCGATCGGCACGCAGGTCTTCGTCGCGGAAGCACTTGACAATTTGGTAGTAGCGGTCAAAGCCACTGACCATTAAAAGTTGCTTGAAAGTTTGGGGCGATTGCGGAAGCGCATAAAATTGTCCTTCGTTCATTCGGCTAGGCACCACAAAATCACGCGCTCCTTCTGGAGTAGACTTGATTAAGACAGGTGTTTCAACGTCCAAAAATTCTTTAGAGTCGAGGTATTTGCGTGTTTCAAGCGCAACCTGATTTCTCAAGCGCAATTTTTGTTGAACCGGACCACGGCGTAAATCGAGGTAGCGGTATTGCATGCGCAGTTCATCGCCGCCATCGGTTTCGTCTTCAATCGTGAAAGGCGGGAGCTTCGCAGCATTGAGCACTTTAAGTGCTGTTACTATGATTTCTATCTCGCCAGTAGGCATATTTTTATTCTTGCTACTTCGCTCAATAACCTGCCCATCAATTTGAATGACAAATTCACGACCAAGTTTTCTGGCTTGCTCACAGAGCGATGAATTAGACTCCATGTTGAAAGCAAGTTGCGTAATGCCATAGCGGTCTCGGAGGTCGAGAAAGGTCATGCCACCGAGGTCTCGGGAGCGCTGAACCCAGCCAGATAAAGTTACGTTGGTTCCGACATGTTCTAATCTTAATTCTCCGCAGGTGTGTGAGCGATACATAGCTTTGTTTTTGAAGCAACAAAGGTAAGCAATCTCGGCTAAAACCTATCTCGCTTCAAGTAGGAAGTATCAATCAAAGCATCAAAAAAAGCAAGCAATTGTTTTTTCTCGATGGCACTTAATGTAAAAGAAGTAATTCGGGGGTCTTGTCGTGGATTTTTTGCCCCTCCTTTTTGATAATGTGCAAGCACTTGCTCAAGATTTTGGACACTGCCGTCGTGCATGTAAGGAAAGGTCAATGGAATGTTGCGCAACGAAGGAATTTTGAATTTCCCGATATCACTAGAGTCATGATGAATTCTAAAACGTCCTTGATCCGTTTTACCTTCGTAAGAAGCATATAGTCCGTTGTTGGCAGCAACATGGGTTGTAAAGTATGGAGCAGGATGACACTGCGTACAGTATAATTTTTCTGAAAAAAGTTTCCATCCGGCAATTTGATCATGATTCATTGCTTTCTGATCACCAGCCAAATAGCGATCAATAGGCGCATTCATAGATAGCAAACTGCGTTCAAAAGCCGCAAGGCTACGCGTCAGTACATACGCATCAAAATCACGTTGAAAAATGCTTTGAGCAGCAGCTTGGTATTCAGGTATTTGACGCAATTGTTGAATGAGTAATTTCATGTTGTGTCCCATCTCAACGGGTTCTTGAATGGGCACAATTGCCTGTAGTTCAAGTGAGGCAAGGTGCGCATCAAACATGGCGGTTTTTAAAAAGGCTGCATTGAGTAGACTCGGGGCATTGCGCTCACTGAGTTGACCTTTGATGC
>JBIPMW010000370.1:0-7937 GCA_044376455.1 Crocinitomicaceae bacterium
CATATTTTTTCCGAAAAGTTCTATGGTTGGTTCATTCAGCAATGACGTTTTCGTTCGGTTGCTCGTTACACCATTTGTACTGGCGTTTGCTCTGGAGCATAGCTCTAACACCATACCAGAAAGCAGCTTGGTCTTTTTCTGACTTAATCTGACTCTGCAGAAGTGTAGGAGATTCTGAAATTTCCTGCATTTCTGCACGGAGAAGACTTTCTTTGAAGCAGATAGAGTCTTGTCCTGGTTTAGGGTGTGGAATTATCGTATCAAACTCCGGTGAGAGTGACGAACGGTATCTGTTGTAGCTCACAAACTGCGGGATAATGTCGGTAATGTAAAATCCTTGAGCAACAAGTTTTGAGAAAAGTTCCTGATCACTTTTGTCTCGTGAATAAGTCTGGCAAATACATGTATAGAGAACCCCATTCAAAGGATTGAGAGCTTCCCGTGCTCTTTGCAGGAATAAATCATAAACATCCTTACTCGGATCACAGAAAACTGTGGAAAATGAACCGTTGAGGCTTGTATCCCAGGATTTATCAACATCCATAGCCCAATAAACACATTTATTCGGCAGACTTTGTCCCTGTTCTTCCAAGAAATGTAGAAGAGCTTCGTCAATTTCCAAAATAACAAGTTTGACAGAGGGTTCAAGCAGCCGCAAGGCTAGCGATGTAAGATCGTCATCTCCAATAAGCAAAACGGATTTATAGGCGATATCACCGCGAGATAGCATGTATAGGGCACGTATAAAAGAAGAGCGGAGCGTGACATGCCGTTGCTTATATTTAGTTTTTTCATCAGGTCTACCCTTAGCTAGCATTTTGAACTTTTCAAAAGCTCTTTGGAGTTTCTGATCTCTTCGCAGGCTTTCATCAAGGTGATGGTGCAAAGTCGGTGAAAGAGCCTTCCGCTCACAGCTACTGAGACCTAAATTGTCCTTATAGGTTTCTTGTGAGTGCTTTGGGAGTTCATAAACTCTCCCATCGCAAGACTTAATGATTTTCTTCTCTTCCAGAAGTCTCCAGACAATCAACGCAAGTTGTTTGTCGTTGAGATGGACAAAAGAGAGAAGTTCCTCGAAAGTGGCGGTTTTGTATTGCTGAAGGGCACTAAGCACTGATTGGGACAGTCGCTCGTAACCTCTCTGAATACGTTCGTCGGCAAGCATCTTCCAGAGCAGATTGTCAAATACGGGTAATGTTTCCATAATTATTATTAGTAGCCATCATAAACTGCGTACACCAGGACGCATGAAAATGGGATAATTGAAGATTCATGGAGTTCCACGTTTTGTTGAGCTATCGTTCAGATAGTATGTAGTTATTCCTCAATGTCATATCAGATTAAGCCATCACTACCACAAATCCATATACTTGCCGATTTCATTGAAATTGATTCTAATACTCTTCGTGACGCTGTTTTGTTACAAGAAGCCTTTTCTATTGCCCTAAAATCCTTTGGTTTTAGCATTATAGCGGTTTTCGATTGAGTGAGATACAGACAAAGCCTTGCCTAGCATGGTTTATAGCTAATGACAGTGTACCTCATACGACTGCACACCGCTATATTAATGATCTTGTTCATAAGTTTTCCGAGGGAGGTATGGGAGTAACTGGAATGTTTCTACTTTCCGAGTCACATTTAGCTTATCACAGCTATTCTGAATGGAACTATCTAGCGATTGACGTGTACTCATGCGGTAAGAACCCTGTGCCTGTTATTAGATATATTTATCAATTACTAAAGCCAGTACAAAAGCAAGTTAGGCTTATTCGACGCGATCCAAGGCTTTGCTCATGGGTTAGAGTTGACTAAATGACGGTAAAAATCCTGCTGAGTCTGACTTCTTAAATTCAACTGAGAGTCTGTGAAAAAACTGGCTCTCCCGTACCTGTGGTGATAAGCACGGCTTATTAAAATAAGCAAGCTAATAGTTTTTCCCGCAAAGATTTAAAAGTATTAAATCCATAGCTTTGTCATCACTAATGGGGAAAGGGTGTTGATCCTTCAATTAATTTCGTCAGAAGATTGAGAATAGCTTTGAATAATGTCGAGAGATTGATAAAGGTTGTTTGCAGACCCCAGGTATGAATCAGACTGGAGTAAGTAATTTTCCTCTATTTGAAATGCCTCAGAACTACATTCTCGTCTTAACCAAATGGCTTTGGCACCAGCATGCATAGACCCTAAAACATCAGCACCGAGTGAATCTCCAACAAAAATTACCTCAGATACCTTAATTTTGGCAGATTCAAAAGCTTTGAAAAAAAAATTGTCTGGCTTTATATGACCGACTTTAAAAGAATAAAAAATATAATCAAAAGTAAAGTTATAGAAAATTTTTTCATTCAAAACTGGAAGGCAAAAATTCCATAGATTAGAAGCAAGAATGACTCTAAATTTTTGTTCTTTAGCTAATTTTAACACTGGCAGACTATCAGAAAAAAGATTAAATAGCTTTCGCTCTCTTTCAATCAATTCATAAAATTTATTTTTTTTTTGATGGCAATAGGAAACATTTAATAGACTACAGATCTCGAAAAATGAGTTTGAAGACGCAAATTCTCGAGTTAGCAGCAACCTCTGAAGAGAATATATGTCTTGAGAGACAATCCCAAGAATTTCCGCCAGATCAATCAATGGATCCCTCGGCAAAGAATAAGCAAGAGTGTTCCACAAATCAAAAGCTATATAACGAATTCTATCAGTCTTGGTATCATTTAACATCTTTTAAAGAGAGAAAATAATTTTCTTATCAGGTTTCAATATCAAAAATATATTGGGAGTTAACGTGCTATACTTTTGTATAGTTTAAGGCAATTTTTGGCATGATTTTTTATATCAAATAATGAACTACGCTGATTGGCAAGATTTCTTTTTTCCTGTAAAATCTTAGGACTACTTAATAGGTTATTAATTGCCTCTGACAAGCCTTGTAAATTGCCAGAGTCAACAAGTATTCCTGCATCATCAATTTGCTCTTCAAGATTAGCAACATTAAAAGCGATAGTAGGAACGCCATGAAAAAGATAGTTGGCTAATGCTCCACTTCCTTGAAAACAGGGATGGTTACAATAGGGAAAGATCGCAAAGTCGGTATGTTTTATTAAATGAAGTAGTTGATGACCAGCTATGTATTTTGAAATAACATACATATCAACTAAACCAATTTTTTTGTAATGAAAATTTAAGCGTTGATTCCACAGGGGACCTGCCAAGACAAACCTTAGAGGATATTTCACTTCGAGAAAGGCTGACAGAAGGCTGTCTATATCTTTCCACGGACTGAAAAAACCGTGCATACTAGCAAAATGTACTCCTTCTTTCCAGGGTAACTTCCATGATGTCTCTTGATCTTCCATAGGTATTACTGCTGGGTGAAAAGATATACAGTAAGGCTTCGCGATAACCGAGGTTGAATACATTCTCTGGAAGGCAAATTGACCAAAAAAGACAAACCCTTCCATCTTATACACAGATTTGACTACTGCCTGTGCCAGATCTGGTCTTCCGAGGAATTCTCTAAATAAATCCCAGTCAATACTGTGAACATGATAAACTGCTGGCGGTCTAGCCAAATTTTCCCAAAGCACTGGAACTAATTGCTCTATTTCAAGCTTTCCGAAATGAATGGAAAGCAAGTCATAGGTTTCAAGACTACATGATTGGAGTATTTTCAATGTCGTCTCTTCTATGCGGTTAACGGACCAGAATGAACCTTCCTCTTTATCGTAGGGAAGAGTATCACTACCAATCCAATCGACGTAACAACCAAGATGACGAAGAGCCTGCGACAAGGAGTTGATATACGGTGTCAACCCCCCCTGTTTGTGCTTTGGACCTATGATTAGTATGCGCATCTTAATCTAAGCTCAAATCCTACTGATTCATTATTGTTACATTGAGCTATGATAGTCTATCAAGTGATGCCAATTCAAACACGCTCTAAGCTCGACTTTATCCATTTTGTGGAACGCTATCGGAAAGGAAGTTCTAGCATCTCGGCTTTCCGTTTTGACTTTTCGATATATCGGTAGAACCCCACGATGTTCATGAAGTTCAAGCGCGCGAGCGGATACCAACTGGCTCGGGGGTGGTTTCATTTTCAAACGGATAAAGTCGGGCTAGGATTACAATACCATTAAGGTGCAAACAAGAAGTCAATGCTAACTTTGGTGTCAACCTGCAATACGCAGTATATGCCCCCCGTAGGCAAAGGAAGTTTGGTTAAATCCTTCACCTTTGGCCAAGAGAATTCTCCCAACAGGGAAAGCAGCAGCACACGGATTGGATCGCGATGGGAAACCGCCACTCCAACTTGTTGATGGCTGTCACTCCAGCAATTCCAAAAACAAAGCATTCGTTCTAACACCTGCTCGCTTGTTTCTAATTCTCCCCACTCGTTAAGCAGGGAATTCGCAATAAGCACAGCATTATGAAATTGACTGAGTATTTTAGCTGTCTGCTCCGTCCGTTTGAGTGGAGAGTAGTAAATAACTTCGATAGGTTCTTCTAGGAAGAAGCCAGCAGCATGTTTTGCTTCCTGTCGGCCTTTACTGCTAAGTCCGAAACCTGGTAATCGGCGGTACATAATTCGTTGTGGATTATATACCATGCCATGACGCACGAGAAAAAGCTTCTTCTTCAAAGTACAGAGTAAACTCATCTAACCTACATTTCGCATCTATATTATACCTAGAAAAACAGTCTCCGCAGGTTGCTTGAACGACACTTTTTCAGCTTCCCTGGTTGTCACCCCGTCAGGAGTTGACTATATAGTTCTATAGTTCTTTGATAATTTTTATACCAATTATATTCAGATGGTATTTCGGGAAGTGCTATACTGCGATTCACAATAATTTGTCTAAGTTCTGTGGGAGAAGAGTATAGAAACCCTGTCTTGTCAGGAACAATGAGTTCTCGATATACCTCCAGTGATCGTGGTATTAAGACAGTCTTGCCACAGGCCATTGCTTCTAATATACTCAATCCAAAACCTTCCCATCGTGACGTTGATAATACGTAATCAACAAGAGAAAAAAGCTTTGGCATATCTTCATTAGCCAAATCTTGTAGGAAAATAACTTGAGGGTGATTGTGTATAGATACTGGATAATACGCCTCAGAGTACCCAAGCAAAATAACAAATTGTGCAACGCTATCTAATTGAAGGATAATCTCCTCCAGGAAATTCCAGCCCTTCATTTTTGTAATTTTACCACACCAAAGAATTGTCGGAAATTTTTTATCGCTTAAAAATCTTTTGAACTGGTGGTGACAGTGAGCAATCGGGCTTCGTTCTAAAACTTCAGCTTTACTGCTCAATTTGAGTACATAGCCACTTTTAATATCTCCTAAATTTTTGATGGTAAAATGCTTAAATAATTCTCTATTAACAGCATTATGAATAACAGCAGGTACGGAAACTCCGTAGGCTGATTCAATATCTTTCTTCGCAAAGAAGCTAACAGCAATATTAAGGTCACTTTTCTCCATTAGCTTCTGTTCTCCATCTGCCAGACTTGTAATACCCATAGTTTTTGCGGTGAGATCTCCTCTAACAACAACAGGACATCTAAGGCTTTTAGCGTTTTGCACATACTCCAGTAACTCAAATTCCCAAGATGAGCATTCCACTATATCCAGGTTAAGCTTTTGAAGCAAATTAGATACAGCATTAAGATGTTCATAATGATCCCGGGTTTTTGGTAAATAAAATATTTTACCCAACGGTAGGCTTAGTTCTTGATCTGTGGCTTGGGTAATAAGGTAGACAGTGTGATCAGCTCGCAACATTTCAGATGCTAAAGATGTATAAACAGTACATATTCCTCCCCGATTTCTGTCTCTTAAATCTTTATGGACAAATGCTACTTTCATTTCTATTTCCTAATTTGATGCTAAACATACAACAAATCCACCAAAAATTTGAGCATAAAGTTGTCTCGGTATGAGAAACCAACATACTAGCTGTAAATAATAAAAAAATCGGCTTTGAATAAGAGGAAGAGGAAATATGCTGAACTCCCTTAAGGTATAACCGGATTGCTCTATGAGATTTAAAACATTATCTAGTGTAAAATGATGGATATGACCATATTGTTTCTCGGTACGTTCAAAATGATTTTTTCCAAAAAGTGCAAAAATGTAATTTGAAAATGTGTCTTCGAGAGGGACTCTTACAATAATTAAATTGCTTCTGTTCCGTAGTTTTTCCAATATCTTTATTGGACATTGTAAGTGTTCTAATAGATCGATAAGTAGTAAGCAATCAAAATCTTGGTAAGGACTAAATTCAAACTCATCACATGTTATGAATTGAATCCGATTATTATCATTGTGCCTTTTGGCTAGACTAATTACTTCAGTAGAAATATCAACTCCTACTGCTTTTTCTAAATCCAGATATTTGACAAGTTCTTTAAGTATAAAACCACCTCCGCAACCATAATCGAGTAGGGTAGTAATCTGTAAGTCTTTCGGAAGTATACTTAATATCTCCTTGACTTTCCGTTTACAGTCTTCCTGGTGTAGAGTTGGATTCAACTCTAAGTATTTAAGTTCGTAATCCATTGTTGATATTCCTGTATGAGATACCGAACCTTATTGAGATCTTGTTCAAGAGATTTTATCCTTTCATTGCGAGTTTTTTCATTTGGCAACTGATTATATATTTTGAGTTCTCGCGCCAATATTACTGCTTGATTAATGGTAAAAGCAATTCTTGCTGAAGTCGCTTTATACTTAACAGTATCCTCTATAAGTTGACGAGAGTAAGGATCGGAACAAAGTATAATCCATAGGAGTGCAAGATCATAACCCGATAGGTAAAGTCCTGAAAATTCCCAGTCGATAAAGACAATCTGGTTTTCCAAAGCAAAACAATTCATCAATAATAAGTCACCATGATTAAATTCTGGTATCCAATGGTGACTATCAAGTAAGGTACTTAGATTAAGAAAATCCCGATTACTCAAAAAGCCGAGCTCTACGTATTTTCTGATTCTTGCTTTATAGCTTTTTACAATTTCACTGGGTGAGACAGCAAAAGGGGCTTTCCACTGATGTAGTAAACATAAATCCTTTAAGAGAATGTCGAATTGCTTTTTTGGTAAAGGTTTATTTGCGTATCTCTCATTACCAAGAGGTTGCCCATCAATGAACTCTAAAATAAGGATACATTTATTCGAATCTACGAAGAGGGAACGAGGTACAGTAAACGGAGGTGGAAACTCCTGAAAATTTTGATAGGTAGATATTTCTTGAAGAAACAATTGTTTCCAGTAATCATCTGGATGTATAAGGCATTTGGCAATCGCCTTAAATTCTTCCATATTACCATGTATAAGCAAACATTTTCCAGTTTCTACTAATATTCTACTTGCTTCAAAAGTAGGACAAACAGATTTTAGTGTTTGGAGTATTTTTTTTTCTATATCACTATTCATCCTATTTGGTTAGATAGAGGTACAATCTACAATTATAAGGGTAGGGGCAAGATCCTTAATAGCTATTGGGGTAGTACCTGCTCGCTACCGATGTCGGTCACCGTTAGATTGTACCAGATTTAATGATTTAATCAGGTTTCACTAGATTTTAGCCAGCAGTTTCAATCCCCTCTCCGAGCCATCACCGCTCCCAAGCGACACTCCGCATGGCTAGCGCCACAAGAGTCCACATAATGTGGACAAGCTATGCAGAGCATACAACTTACATTGGACTTGTTCGGTGCAGCGATCTTTCCCTTTGCTGGGTCGAACGTTACTCACAGTAATACAAGCGACAGGCAACAAAACTCGCTCGTCGCAGTGGGACGGGAAATCGCTCGTCTCCTGGCAGAGGAACCTTTGGTAACCGCGCCGTTACTCTCTCAGCTTATGAGCCGCGAGATGGGCGGGACAGATGCCAACGGACACTGGCAGTGGAAGGATGCTTATGAG
>JBIPMW010000078.1:0-8649 GCA_044376455.1 Crocinitomicaceae bacterium
TATCTTTTTCCAGACTGAGCCCTGCTTTTTGAACGAAAGTGAGTTTATCAAAAGGTGCCGTACTGAAAAAAGTAGCAAAAGATGTCCCCATGGAGGCAGCAGTAGGAGATTGCCCTATTTGTTCAATATCATAACTGTAATAGCCGATGAGCATTCCGCGTTTTTTTGGCGTGACGTTATACCTAACCCTGACGCTATATTTGAATTTATCGTCGCCAAAACCATAGGCAAGACGTCCGCCGAGTTCCAGTCTTTTTGAAAAATCGTTGGAGGTTCTCAGGGCAAGTGCTACCCTGAATTTTTCTGCTGGGTTCATACTGATTAATGAGGCAGCAGATCCAATTTCAATTTGATGAATGGGCCAATATCCCGTGGTAGCAAAGTAAGTAAGCTTGCGCAAATTCTGATAAAAGGGTTGGGCCTCAAGGGAGTCAACCATCTCTTGTATGCGTTCTTCTTTGTGTGTCAGTGCTTGAGGCCGGAGTGCTTCCCATTCCTGATTACTTCTTGTTTTGGCATTTTCCAAAACCTCAACAGCGTTGTCTGTTCTATAAAAGGATTCATCATAAGGTTGATTAATGATGAATGCGCTGCGCTGACTTGTTTTGCGACCAATCAGGCCTAACAACTTGCTTTTTTCTGTTGCCTTAAATGAGATCACCATTCTTTCTTCAGTGAGCATCCAAACTTCTTTTTGTACCTGTTCAAAGTGGTGCTCGAAGTAAAACTGATCGATGTAGTTGAGGTTGGCGGCATCGGCAATTTGTGCCGAAATTTGCTTGACAGCATAGGTGGTATCATGAATCCATATGTGTCCTTCAAAAACTAAATCACCGGTCCGTTTCGGTACAAATCTTAATTTATAACACCAATCAGCTCCAATGAATGTGGAGTCATCGAGATAAAAATTGTAGTATGTTCTGGCATAGGTGGCTAATGGACTGATAAATGATTTATTGAACAAATCGTAGATGTTGTTATAGACGTTCAGATCGAGGTACATATCGCCTAAGAATTGCGTCATTTGCATATTCTCAACGCCCGTGATGCGTGTGGCACTCACCACTTCTTTTTTCACCTTCGGATCTTTACGGTAGTAATAATCGGAAACACTTTCTGACAGAATGATAGGTAGCAAAGCTTTTTGGATGCTATCGGTTTCCATGAAATCTTTTACCAGACCAACCCTATCTACGATATCTCTTTTGAGTAAGCTCGAATCGAGGTTATTGATGTCGAGTTGAATTTTATTATAGAGGTGATATTCGTAGGCCCCCAGCTTTTCTTTGTTATTGACATCCTTGAAGCTAATGACCTTACGGTGAAGTTGCGCGCCGCGGGTTTCTTTAGGGGCCTTGATAATAATTTCGGCAACTTCTTTATCTTGTGTTTTTAACTTGACATTGATTTCTTGACCTTGATCCTTTTGCACGGCCCTTTTAACGGTCTGATAACCAATCAATCTGAATACGAGTGTATCGGTGGCATAATAGGTGCTGATTTGATAAAAACCTAATGAATCGGTTTTTGTGCTGATCTTGCTATCTTGATACTGCACCAAAACCAAAGAAACGGGCTCACCCTTTTGGTCTATCACGCGTCCTGAAACAACGGTTTGTTGCGCCCTTACTTGTATGCAGAAAAAGCAAATAATAAATAGAACAATTCTATACATCTAATTATTTATCTTCTGCTTCTTGCTTACTCACGCGCTTCGCGACCAAGATGCTAATTTCAAAAAGTAAATAGATAGGTATTGTAACAATAACCTGAGAAATCACATCTGGGGGTGTAATGACTGCTGCAAGAATAAGAATTACAACTATGGCGTGTTTGCGGTATTTGATCAAAAATTCAGGCGTAAACAGGCCTATTTTGACGAGTAAAAAAGTAACGATAGGAAAAAGAAAAAATAGTCCGGTATAGAAAACCGTTGACAGTACGGTGCTCATGTAGGAGGCAATCGTAACGTCTGTTTTGATGTCTGGTGTAATCTGAAACGCTCCAAAAAATTGAACACTTAAGGGCGCTACCACGTAGTATCCAAACAAAATTCCTAGGAAAAAGAGTAGGCTCACATAAATGACAATGCCTCGGGCCATTTTTTTCTCTTGAAATTTAAGCCCTGGTTTGACAAAAGCCCACAGCTGATAAAAAATATAAGGGAACGCCAATACGACACCGCCTATAATGCTCATCATAAGGGCGTAAGAAAACTGACCTGAAAGTGTCGTACTTTGGAAATCAACATTGATTTGATCTACACACACGCCTAGGTATTCGCAAAGAAGTCTGAAACTAATGAAATTAGGGTCGACCATATTGAGAAAGACACCTTCCATAATTTCACGCTGATAAACCCAAATGACACTTGCAAAAACAATTACTGCAATGGCTGCACGCAATAAGCGCCACCTGAGTTCTTCGAGGTGTTCAAGAAATGACATTGGTTGGTCGTCAGACATGGCGTAAAATTAGTGAATAATTCAGCAATTTGACATATTTAAAGATGAACGTAAAACGTTTACGATGTGATGTTGGAAATTTGTTTCATCAAAACACGGAGCTATGACAAGAAATTTTAAAATACAGCACATTTGGTTCAATAATCAAGATGCCGACGTCACCATCTCGGGCATGATGCACGAAGATGTTTTATACTATGAAACTAAATTGGTGATCAAGATGTCGAGATTAAATGCAGTGATCAATTTACTGCAAAAAGAAACAGGACTTGATGTTAGCGAATTTTTGTGTAGGTATGAATTCGGCTTCGTGACTGAATACCAAATCAGTTTTCCTGAGGAAGTACAGTATTATCTCAGTTTAAACGAACTTCTTGGCAACCAAGAAGACCTGTTGAAAAAGATTGTTGCCTAATTAGGGTTGGATATAAACGGTCTCTTCATTGACCATTTCAGGCTCAATTTTGATGATACCCTGACCAACTTTGTTTCCTTTTTGAGCTTTGATATCCAAAACTGCAACACCCGCTTGACCTAATTGATACAATTCATTGTAGTTAAAGGTAGCTAAGCCATTTGCGTTAGTGTAAGACGTATCGTAAACGGCAACTTGCTGAGGTGTACTTTGTGTATTCGTTCCGTACAACACAACCATTGCATTAGAAACACTAGCGTTGGTTTCATCCTTAACATAGATATGAGCGATGGTGTCTAGTTTTTTACGACATGAAGTCAGGGAAACTAAAGTGACGGCGGCGAAAGATAATAGAATGAGCTTTTTCATGAGTGCTTCTTAGTTGGGTAAGTAGATCGTTTCAACAGCCGTGGTGTGCACCTTTGCACGCGTGTAGCCATATGCTGTTTTATTATTGTATTTCACGATGATATCGAAGTATCCTGTTTTTCCGTTTTCACCAGAAATAGCAAAATAAAGGTCCATATCAAATGTGGTGAAACCCGAAGAGTTTGTGTAGGTGGTATCAACCCAATCTAAAGTAGCTGGTTCAGATTGCATGTCTCCGACGATAATGACCTTAGCGCCATCGATGAGTTGGTTAGATGATGAGCGGACAAAAACTTTAATGACCGCAGGATCTGTGGGTTCGCAGCTCCCTAAGACAAAGAGTAGAGAAACGGCGAGTAGGCTGGTTAGGATCGTTTTCATAGGTTTCGAATGTCCCAAATTTACGTTATTTTTTCAAATTTTAAAACTTCCAAGTAGTGTGCTTATTGTAAGGAGAGCAGAACTTGGTTGCGTTCTTGTTCTTTGATTTCTTTTATAACAGAGCCAGTGAGACCAAAATAAAATCCGTTGACCTTTATAATCATTACACCAATTTGTCCGGGTTGGTAGTGTGAACTCAAATCAAAATAGGCTTTTCCGGCTGCGTCTGTGATGGTGCTGTCATCGATTGAAATAGCGTTGTGCGCGGTATCGGTTGGCTCTGCCTTCAGCCAAACTTTAGCGTTTGGCAATATTGCACCTGAGTCCGTAATTACACTGACTTCCAAAGTTGTCGGAGCAGGCTCTTTACAGCTACTGAAAAGAGTAGTGAGTAGGATAATTCCTAGAAAACCAACAAGTGCAGCGCGAAGCAGCTTTTTTTTCTTGTACATTTGCATATAACCCATGACCAACAACTTAAACAAGTTAAGGCTTCAAAAGGTTACAATTTGCAGCAGAAAAATGAACATCGAAGATTTATCAAAAGAGCTTTCATCGGTTGCTATCCACAACCAATCCGAACTCGAACAATTCAGGATCCGTTTTTTGGGATCCAAAAACATCCTTAAAGACCTTTACGCAGCGCTCAAAGACATTCCCAATGAGCAAAAGCGCGCCTATGGTCAGCAAGTCAACGAGCTCAAGCAGCAAGCCGAGGCTATATTTGCTGCGTCCAAAGCAGCTTTAGCTGTCTCGGACACTCAAACACAAAAAGACGACCTCACTAAACCAGCAGCTGATCCAAAGGTAGGGTCGCATCATCCACTTTCTTTGATTCGAAGAGAAATCATTGAAATATTTAACCGCATTGGTTTTGTGGTGTCTGAGGGCCCTGAAATTGAAGATGACTGGCACAACTTTAGCGCCTTAAATTTTCCACCTGAGCATCCAGCCCGAGACATGCAAGACACTTTTTTCATTGAAAAAGGTGAGCAAGAATGGGCGCTTAGAACACATACCAGCAGTGTTCAAGTACGGGTCATGGAGCAAGAACAGCCGCCAATCCGCACGATATCTCCAGGCCGTGTATACCGCAACGAAGCTATTTCCGCTCGTGCGCATTGCTTTTTTCATCAGGTAGAGGGACTATACATTGACCAAAATGTATCTTTTGCCGATCTCAAGCAAACTTTATTGTTTTTTGCGCAAGAACTTTTTGGTGAGCACACCCAAATCCGACTCAGACCGTCCTATTTTCCATTTACCGAGCCTAGTGCAGAAGTAGACGTATCGTGTTCACTTTGTGCAGGAAAAGGTTGCAATGTATGTAAGTACACGGGTTGGTTAGAAATTATGGGCTGTGGAATGGTTGACCCAAATGTGCTTGAGTCTTGTGGAATTGATTCTAAAACTTACAGCGGCTTTGCCTTTGGTATGGGAGTTGAGCGCATTGCACAGCTCAAATACCGTGTCACAGATTTGCGTTTATATTCAGAGAATGACCTTCGTTTTCTCAAACAATTTACAGCAGGCGTATCATGAGTTGGAAAGAACTAACCGAACTCGAAAAATGGAAGGCAATTCACAGTGCTTCTTTTGAGCAGGCACAAGTTGTATTTAAGCACAGTACGCGTTGCTCTATTTCAGCGATGGCCCTCAACCGCTTTGAAAACTCGGACTTATTCAAAAAAGCAGTCGTACCTTGCTGGTATCTGGACCTGATTCAATTTCGCAGTATTTCCGATCAAATTGCTGTAGATACAGCGGTACTGCATGAGTCTCCCCAATGTATTGTACTGTTGAATGGCGAGGTCCTTTATTCAGCCAGTCATGGCATGATTGACGCCCAAGCTATTCTAGAAAAAATAAATCACATTTTATGAAGAAAATCATCATTTGGATCCTCGTCATTGGTCTGCTAGTGGGTTTTTTAGCCCCACTGTTTACGAAAGATGAGCTCACCGATGTTGCCGCGCCAAGTACTTTTGGTTTTAAAGAAAATTTGGCAACTTCTTATGGTCAAACCATACCATTGCCAATTGCAAGCACTGATCAAGCGAAACACTTCACCTTAAGTATCAATGATTCAATCGTATTAGAAATCAATAGCCCCAAAGCCAAAGAACTTTATTTCTTGAATACTAAGAACTGGAAGCCCGGTGCCTATCTGCTCAATCTCGAGACCAAAGACAAAGACGGGCAAACCTTTTTAGAACAAAGAAACCTGCGCATCCTCTCTGATCTCAAACCAGAAAGGTGGTCAGTCAAGAGTGTCAAAAGTTTTCCGCACAACACTAAATATTATACCCAAGGTTTGACCTTTTTAAATGGGCAATTATATGAAAGTACGGGCGACCCTAATCAAGATGGCAGTTCAATGGTAGCCCAAATGAACTTACAAACCGGTGAACCTATATCAAATGGATCGAAAGTCTCCAAAATTGGTTTGGATGCCTCCAAATTTGGCGAAGGCATTACAATTTTAAATGGAGAGTTATTTCAACTGACATGGAAAAACCAACAGTGTTTTGTTTACGATGCGAAGTCTCTGACCCTCAAAAAAGAATTTTCTTATGTAGGAGAAGGGTGGGGGCTTTGCACTGACGGTAAAGAACTCATTATGTCTGACGGTACCGAAAGAATCACCTTCAGAAATCCAAAAACTTTTGAAATTACTAGAACTATTGAAGTTTACACCAACGAAGGTCCGGTTCCTCAACTCAATGAGCTCGAGTATATTGATGGATATGTATATGCAAATATTTACTCGACCAATTACATTGTTGTTTTTGAACCAGTACTGGGAAGAGTAATTGCGTTGATTGATGCCACACAAATTGTCAATGATGGCCGTGGCAATGGTGAAGTACTCAATGGTATTGCTTGGGAGGCAAATTCCAAAAAACTGTACCTTACAGGTAAGTACTGGCCAAAATTGTTTGAAGTCAACATTCAAAAATAAGACAGATGGATGCTTTTAGAAAAGATTGGTCTGAAATCAAAAGTAACGACAGTTGGTCCATTTTTAAAATAATGGCTGAATTTGTCGAAGCCTACGACAAAATGGCCAAGGCCGGGCCTTGCGTTGCAATTTTTGGCTCAGCACGCACCAAAGAAAACCATCCTTTTTATCAAAAAGCAGTAGAACTCGGCGAGCGCTTAGCTAAAGTTGGGTATGGTGTCATTACCGGCGGCGGTCCGGGAATCATGGAGGCCGGAAACAAAGGCGCCAAGCAAGGAGGTGGGGTTTCAGTCGGGTTGAACATTGATTTACCATTTGAGCAATTTCATAATCAGTACATAGACCGCGATCATTTTCTAGAGTTCGATTACTTCTTTGTCCGCAAAGTAATTTTTGTAAAGTATTCACAAGCATTTGTCATCATGCCTGGTGGTTTTGGTACGCTTGATGAATTTTTTGAAGCGGTCACATTAATCCAAACCAAAAAAATTGCTCGACGCCCCATCGTTTTATTTGGCGTTACTTATTGGAAAGGACTCTTCGATTGGATTGAGCAAACGATGTTAGCAGAACACTACATCTCGGAGACTGATTTATCCCTTTTCAAAATTACAGATGACATTGACGAAGCCGTCCAGTTTATCGATGACTTCTTTAGCTCGCATGCACTTTCTCCGAATTTCTAAGCATCTTTGTACATTCATTCTTTTCAAACTATGTTAGACAAGATCAAAAATATCCTCCGCTTAACGATTCCATTCATCCGAACAAAATTGTTTTGGAAGCATTTTGGTTTGGTGATACTTTTCTATTTGGTGGTAGTTTTCGGAACCATACTTTACCTTGATTTTGCTACCAATCACGGTCAGAAAATCAGGGTCCCGAATTTTGTCGGAATGCCTAGTGAAGCCGCAAAAAACAAGATTGAAGAGCTAGACCTCACTTATCAAATTCTAGATAGCATTTACGATCCTTCATTACCAGAAGGCACCGTGATCGAACAGTTAGTCGAGCCAACTTCCACCTCTTGGGTATTTGTGAAATCAGGTCGCATCATTGGTTTACGACTTTCAAAAAGAACGCAACTTGTCGAAATGCCGAGTTTATTTCACAAACAAATTCAATTCGCACAAAGCATATTGGAACAGCGCGGTTTGCGTTTCATCATCCAATACAAGCCTACAGCAGAGGCCAATGGTTCAGTACTTGATCAACGCTACAAAGGCCGCAGAATCAAAGAAGGAGAGCGCTTGCCTATTGGCGCTGTTGTGACCTTAATCGTTGGTCAAAATGATGAGGGAGAACCGATTCCGTTGCCAAATCTCATTGGTTTAACTATGGCCGAAGCAGGTTATATTTTCGACACTTTAGGAGTCAGTAGTTATTCATTTATATGTCCAGATTGCTTGAATAGTCAAGATTCTTCCAGCGCAAGAATTTTTTCACAATCTCCAGAATATATTGAAGGAACCACCGTTTTTAAATCCACTCAATTTATCTTATCCATGCAAAAAGGTGGAGACGGTCAAAACCCTTAATTATGCGCTTTAAAATTGCTTTTGTTTTCCTCATTCTTGGGTTCCTTTCCTTTGCTCAAGGGATTGAAATAGGCCCAATTACGCGCAATCTTCAGTTTACAGCGCGTCCGAATCAACTCAAGAGTAATACAAATCTTATTGACAGCACGTTTTTCTTTACTCCAGATACGCTGGAACTGCCGTTTTTTGACGATTTCTCAAGCAATAAATTTCAGCAATACTCCGAAGATTTCAACGCTCCCGGGCTCACTCAGCAAGTATTTTATCAGTTATTAAATCCACAAAATCTTCAGCCGCTCGCAAGTTCGGCGGCATTTACAGATCAGGCAACTTTTCGCCGCACCTATGATGTCACAACGAGTTCATTTACAGATTCAATTTTCCCGACAATTGCGGTCAAAGTGGGAGATTTCAGTGCATTCCCAATTGTCTATACCACCTTAGACCTCTATCCACCTTATTACATTTACGATACCATCGGAGTCCCAGACACCCCAGATACAGTTTGGGTTCAGAATC
>JBIPMW010000065.1:0-9632 GCA_044376455.1 Crocinitomicaceae bacterium
CCAAGCTTTATTCAGGATGAAGCGACTATTTTTTTCGCCACGCTCAATGATCCAGCTGCTCTTTGGCTAGATCACTATGCTTATCACAACTATCGTTATGCTGTTGAACCAAGATCACTTGGTGTTGTCACATTTGATGGTCTTGATGAATTTGGTTATCCGTATGCCATTGGCACCTCTCTCACCAATACGGCTGACTACCTGCATTCTAAACCTCTAGATTTAAGCCCATACACCGCGGCAGACTCATTGTATTTTTCTTTTTTGGTTCAACCACAAGGTTTTGGTGACGTCCCAGAAGCAACCGACTCTCTGATCGTAGAATTCTATGCCAAAGACCTCGATCAATGGGTTTGGGTTTGGTCAATGGCGGGCGATACCCTCCAACCCTTTAAAGTAGTACACATCCCAGTACTCAATGCGCAGTTTTTCAAAAAAGGTTTTCAATTTAGATTTCGAAATTACGGTGCATTATCGGGTTCACTCGACCATTTCCACATTGATTATGTACATCTTCGTCCGCAATCTGATGTAGCTGACACGCTTTTCAAGGATTTTGCTTGGGTATATCCAATGAATACTTTACTCGATACCTATACCTCTGTTCCTTGGGACCATTACAAAGCGAGCACAATAAATAGAATGTCAAGCGCTGTAGCTGTCTCAATTCACAATGGTAGCGCAAATGCTGAAAATAACAGTACAGCGGGACAAATCAGCTATAGCTACAATGGAACTCTAGAAGCAGCGGGTGGCATGCCTGGGTTCATTTTATCTAACGGAGCACTCAACTACGCGCCGCAAACTACCTACAATTCTAATCATGACATGACACCAATTCCCTTCGACATCAATTTCCCAGGGAATGAGCAGGTATTTAGGGTAAAAGGCACTATAGCCGCGCAGTTTCCAAATCTTGCACTGAATGACACAACGGGTTTCTATCAAAGTTTTTCAAATTATTACAGCTATGACGACGGTAGTGCTGAGGCCGCTTTTGGCCCCACAGGTGCTCAGGCACGATTGGCTGTTCAATTTGATGCTTACGAAGCGGATTCACTCGTTGGGCTTGCCTTACATTTTGTGCCTTCCGTGAATGATGTCAGTTCTAAATTGTTTTTGCTCAGCGTTTGGTCAAATGAAAATGGTCATCCTGGTCAGTTGCTCTATGAAGACGACGTTTTCTTTCCTAGAATGCCGACTTACGGCAATGACCGAGATGTCTTTATCAATTATTTCTTTGCAGACACCCAAAAAGTCAGTGTACCGGCTTCATTTTTCATAGGCTGGAGACAGCTCGATCCTGAGCGTTTAAACTTGGGTCTTGACCGCAATATTGACCACTCGAATAAAGTTCAGTACAGTGTTGATGGCGGATTTACATGGTATACTTCTCCGTTCGAGGGTTCTGCAATGCTCCGGCCAATTTTTTCAACTGCATTAGATGCCAGTTTGGGCATTGATTCGCCAATTTCAGAAACACCAACTTGGAGTTGTTATCCGAACCCGAGCGCTGGTGAAGTCCACGTGGTGGTGCCGCAACAATTCGAAAATAAGCTCATTCAGATCATCAATTTGCAAGGTCAAGTTGTGGGTCAGGCTGATGGCTTAATCATCAACACCGAAGCGCTACCTGAGGGCATCTATATGCTGAACTGCTTGGGTACAAACTTAGCCCCACTTAAACTTGTGGTCCGATGAGTGACACCCAACAACCCGACCTCGAATTAGAGGAAGCAGAAGCAGATTTATTTGAACACCATCGTTTCAAGGCTGACCCCGGTCAGGAGGTGGTGCGCATCGATAAGTTCTTAATGGACCGCATGGCGGACACCTCAAGAAATAAAATTCAAATAGCGGCTAAAAATGGGAACATCCATGTAAATGGGCAGGCAGTCAAACAAAATTACCGAGTCAAACCCGGTGATGACATTACCATTGTTTTACCGTATCCTGTGCGCGAAATCGAACTCATTGCCCAAGATATTCCGCTAGAAATTGTTTACGAAGATGCGGATTGTTTGGTGGTTAATAAGCCAGCAAATATGGTCGTGCATCCGGGCTACGGAAACTATAGTGGAACTATGGTCAATGCGCTGGTTTATCATTTTGAAAACCTTCCAACCAGACCAAAAGATTATTTTGGTAGGCCAGGTTTAGTCCACCGAATCGACAAACATACCACGGGCCTTTTGGTGGTTGCAAAAACTGAAATTGCACTCAATGATTTGGCCAAGCAATTTTACGACCGCACCACTGAGCGACGCTATTTAGCACTCGTTTGGGGCGATGTACAAGCTGATGGCACAGTAGAAGGCCACATTGGCCG
Source organism: Crocinitomicaceae bacterium (assembly GCA_044376455.1). Lineage (GTDB taxonomy): Bacteria > Bacteroidota > Bacteroidia > Flavobacteriales_D > Crocinitomicaceae > UBA952. The sequence continues at coordinate 2,330 of JBIPMW010000065.1, forward strand.
TTCGTTGAAAAACCGAAAGGTCATGACGGTATTCCCAGATGGTGAATATGGTAAGCCAGCGATTACACATTACAAGGTTGTAGAACGTTTTGGTTATGTTACTTTGATTGAATGCAAGCTTGAAACCGGCCGAACCCATCAGATTAGGGCGCATATGCAACACATTGGCCACCCACTTTTCAATGACCTGGAATACGGCGGAGACCGGATTTTAAAAGGAACCAAGTCTGCAGCCTATGAGAAATTCATGGCTAACAATTTTGACTTACTCCCGGGGCAGGCGCTGCATGCTAAAACCTTGGGCTTCATTCAACCGAGCACCAAAAAATATATAGAGTTTGATTCTGAGCTCCCTACGGGTTTTCAACGTTTGTTAGAACGCTGGAGAACCTATTGTTCGGATTTTAAATAAAATTTCTCTATTTTTGCTTTCCTTGGTTTAACCAAGCTAAAACTACGCTTTATGAAACAACTATTCATTGTCGCAATTTTAACATTATTTACTGCGTCGATAAGCATTGCTCAAACTCAGCCTGATCCAAAATTTGTGCGTCAAGCCAATGAAGTTTTTAACTCTGGTAATTATTTTGAAGCGATCAATGTCTGTCAAGACGCCTATAAAAAATTAGGTTCAAGAGGTTCGCTCCGTCAAAAAGGAGACATGGCTTTCAAGGTTGCTGAATCTTACCGCGCTATTGAAATGTTTGATAAAGCCAATGAGTGGTATGGCACCTGCATTGAATTAAAATATTTCGATGTTGTACCTGAAGTATATTACTACAAAGGTGACATGCAGCGCATGATGAAAGATTTTGACAATGCCCTTAAAAGTTACCGCGAATACAAAAGAATTGCGCCAAACTCTCGTGCCAAAGAATTGGCAGATGTCATGATGGCTTGTGAGAAATACAAGGGCTTTGATGATTTTGAATCTTCAAAACTCGTTGTCAAATCTGAAGCCAAAATCAACACCAAGCAGATGGACATGGCGCCATCCTTCATGGACAAAAAGGGTAAAGTCATCGTATTTAGCTCATCCAGGGACGAAAGTACTGGAGCTAAAAGAGACCCTATTTCAGGTGAGAAATACATGGACCTTTACGTTGCTGAGTACGACGTAAACGGTAATCCAACAAACGTCAAATCTTTGGATACAAAAGGGGTGGTAAACACAACTCAAAACGAAGGATCTGCTTGTTTTGATTCCAAAAGAAAAGCCATTTACTTCACGCGTTGCCCAAATGCAGAAAAAATGGATCTCGGTTGTCAAATCTGGACTGCAGTCTACAGCGGCGACGAATTTGACGATCCAAGAGAGATCAAACTTACTACCTCTGATACCATTTCTGTAGGTCATCCTTGCTTGTCACCAGACGACCAAATGCTCATTTTTGCTTCTGACATGAGAGATAATGGTAAAGGCGAAAAATCTTTCGGTGGACGCGACCTCTGGTATGTTAACTTTGACAAAAGAAACAAAACCTGGGATTCAGTTCCACACAACATGGGCCCTATGTTCAACACTGTTGGTAACGAACTTTTCCCTTCTATCGGTCCTAATGGACAACTTTATTTTGCATCAGACGGTCTTCCAGGAATTGGAGGTCTTGACATCTTCGTTGCTCAAAAAGAAGAAGGTGCAAACAAATGGACTGCCGTTAAAAACATGGGCTTCCCATTCAACTCTGAAGGTAATGACTACGCGATGTCAGATTTCGATGGCAAGTCTGGTTTCTTCACTTCTGAGCGCAAAACAACAAGCAACCAAGAATATGCACCAGATATCTGGAGTTTCAACACACCGCCAAACTTGTTTGACCTCAGAGTTACAGTTTATGAGTCAGGTAAAAAGTCTAAGAAGTTAGAAGGCGCAAAGGTTTATGTAACTGTTAGTGATGGTACTCAATGGGAGGGCGTTACTGATGCCAAAGGAAAAATCATTTGGAAAGACCGTGCTGATAAAAAAGGACGTTACATTTTAGCCGGCAAAGAATATACACTTAAGGCTGAAAAAGAAGGTTTCTACGAAGACAAAAAGGGTGCTAAACTTTCAACAGTTGGCCTTGAGCAGAGCCAAAGCTTCATCATTGAAATGCCGTTACTACCTGTAGGCGTTATCCGCACACCAGAGGTACGTTATGTCTTTGATCAATGGGTTTTCATCAACGACGCTTCTTGCATGTCTCTTGACTCCTTAAAGTTCCTAGACAGCATGCTCAAAGAGTATCCAAACATTACTATTGATCTATTCTCTCACACAGATGCACGTGGTGGCGATGTTCGCAACCAAGTATTATCTGAGAACAGAGCAAAAGCTGTTTACAAGCATTTAGTCGAAACATGTGGCATTGACCCACGTAGAATCAGACCAATTGGTCGTGGTGAAGCTGAACCAGCTACTTGGGTAGATGAAAATGGCCAGACTGTCGTATTAACTGAAGACTACATCAATCAGTTTAAATCTACTGATAAAGCGAAGTTTGAAATGTTACACACGATTAACCGCCGCACAACTGCCAAGATCACGAGTACAACCTTTGATCCTGCTACAGCACCGGCACCTAATCCTGAATTCACTAAATTTAAACCACTTCCAAGATTATAATCTTAAAGGCGTCGAAAGGCGCCTTTTCTTTTTGAGCGATGAGAAGGCTACTACAAAAAGTTGTTTTTTTCTTTGAATTACAATCATTTGGGGTCTGCGAATGGTGGGCGCGTCGTTTGGGTATACGTACCAATAAAGTGCGTTTGGGCTTCATCTACCTGAGCTTTATTGGACTTGGTTCGCCAGTATTACTTTACCTCATTATGGCTTGGATTCTAGAGCACAAACATTATTTCAAATTTCAAGCGAAGCGCAAACATTCAATCTGGGACTTATGAAAATCCTAATCACGGGTAGCAATGGCTTATTGGGCCAAAAAGTTGTGGACCTCTGCCTTTCAAAAGGGCTTCCATTTTTAGCAACATCTAGTGGCGAGAACCGCTACAGCATATGCCCTGAAACGCAATATCAAACCTTAGATATTACCGACGAAGCAAATATCAAAGCAGTTTTCGATCATTATCTGCCAACGCATATCATTCATACGGCAGCCATGACTAACGTTGACGCCTGTGAAGCGCAACCAGAAGCTTGCGACCTCGTGAATCGCCAGGCAGTTTACATGTTAGCCAGAGCAAGCCAAGCGATTGGGGCGCACTTTCAGCTCTTATCTACCGACTTCGTGTTTGACGGCGAGGCAGGCCCTTACAAAGAAACTGATCAACCAAATCCCTTGAGTGTTTACGCGCGTGCCAAATATGAAGCAGAGCATTTACTTGAGGATGTAATTGGTTTAAATTATTCAATTGTCAGGACCATCATTGTCTATGGGCAAGGGGAACAACTCTCTCGTTCTAATTTGATTTTATGGGCAAAAGAGGCGCTTCAGGAAGGCAAACCATTGAATATTGTCGACGATCAATTTAGAGCGCCAACGTGGGCGGATGATCTCGCATGGGCTTGCGTGCGTATTTGTGAATTGGATCAAACTGGTATCTTTCATATCAGTGGCCCCGAAACCATCTCCATTTATGATATCGTCTTGAGGGTTGCGGCTTATTATCAACTCCCTACGGATCAAATAACCCGACTCAAAAGTAATACTTTGAATCAGGCAGCAAAAAGACCTCCCAGAACCGGTTTTATCTTGGATAAGGCAAGTAGCATTTTAAGTTATAAGCCACATACCTTGGAAGAAACTTTAGCGCTGTTAAACTAGAAAAAATTATCTTTAACTAAATTAAACTATACACTATGAGCGTTTGGCGTAAGAAACCAGTTAGTCATTTTGAACGAGACATGAAAAAAAATGACCTCAACAGAGTTTTAGGTCGTTGGGGTTTAACTTCTTTAGGGATTGGTGCAATTATCGGGGGTGGAATTTTCACCTTAACGGGAATTGCAGCGCATGACCACGCTGGCCCAGCCTTGGCTTTATCTTTTGTCATTGCAGGAGTTGGCTGTCTTTTTGCTTCCTTGTGCTACGCTGAGTTTTCTTCTATTTTACCAGTTGAAGGATCTGCTTATGCTTATTCTTACGGCACCATGGGTGAGCTTTTCGCTTGGATTATTGGTTGGAATCTTATTTTGGAATACATGATGGGTGCCACCACCGTGGCTGTTGCTTGGAGTGGTTATTTTGAAAAGTTATTACATCAGTTTGGAATTGACCCACCGATGTGGCTCATGAATGACCCTGTTACTGCAGCAGAAAAAGCGCAGCAAGCTGGAATTGCAGCCCCTGATTTTGCTTTTAACTTACCTGCATTTTTAATTACTTGGGTTGTGACATCTATCCTCATCAAGGGCATTAAAGAAGCGGCAAAGACTAATAACCTCATCGTAATCCTTAAAGTAGCTGTTGTACTATTTGTAATTTTTGTAGGTTTCTTCTTTATTGACACAGACAACTATGTGCCTTTTATTCCTGAGACAGTCACAAATCCTGATGGCTCTACTTCTTTCGGTTGGTCAGGTGTGGTAACAGCTGCCACCATTGTATTCTTTGCTTACATCGGTTTTGATGCAGTTTCAACCCAAGCAGGGGAGGCCATCAATCCTAAAAAAGACGTTCCGTTTGCGATCATCATGTCATTGGTCATCTGTACAATACTCTACATTGTGGTTTCTTTGGTGCTAACAGGTATGGTGCCATATAATCAACTTGACATCAAAGCACCAGTAGCCTCAGCATTCGAAGGTGTCGGAATGCCATGGGCAACCGTTATGATTACCATTGCGGCAGTTGCAGGATTGACTTCAGTAATGCTTGTGATGATGTTAGGTCAGACGCGTATATTCCTCGGGATGGCTAAAGACGGCTTATTGCCTTTCAATATTTTTGGCAAAGTCCATGAAACTTATAAAACGCCATACAGAAGTACTATTTTGGTAGGGGCGGTCATTTCAATTGTTGCTGCCGTAACCCCAATCGATAAAGTTTCTGAGATGTGTTCAATGGGTACCTTACTTGCTTTTGCCATGATTTCTATTGCCGTTTTAATCATGCGTATCAAACAGCCTGAGTTAGAACGTCCTTTCAAAACACCGGCAGTTTGGTTCGTTGCCATTGCCGGAGCAGCCTTCAATTTTGGCCTCATGTATTTTGTGCGCCCTGATACCTGGGTGGCGTTTATAATCTGGTCAACATTAGGGCTCATTGTCTATTTCCTTTACTCGCGTAAGCATAGCCACCTCAACGATTACGCTTTTGAAGAGTCCTTGAAAGGACACGACGCCATTGTCAATGCTTCGGAAGAAGATTAATGACTGAGCAAGCTCCCAAGAAACTAGGATTACTCGACGCAACTTTGCTTGTGTCGGGTTCCATGATTGGTTCCGGTATTTTTATCGTCTCAACGCTGATGCTTCGCGACATCGGATCTCCGGCGTGGCTCTTGGTTTTATGGATCCTTACAGGCCTCATCACCATTTTTGCCGCCCTGAGCTATGGTGAACTCGCCGGCATGATGCCAAATGCAGGAGGTCAATATGTGTATATCCAGCGCGCGTATGGCAAAATGGCTTCGTTTTTATACGGCTGGACAGTTTTTACCGTCATTCAAACCGGAGTAATTGCTGCGGTAGCCGTTGCCTTTGCGAAATATACAGCGGTCTTTTTTCCGAGTTTAAATACTACAGCACTTGATCTCGGCTGGTTGTTAGTGACAAGAGCTCAAATAATGGCCATTGCCTCTGTTGTCTTACTGACTTATTCCAATGCACAAGGGGTCCAAAACGGAAAAATCATTCAATTTATTTTTACCGCTGCTAAGTTATTTGCTCTTGGAGCGCTTATTGTATTGGGTCTTTACATTGGATTAAAAACTGATGTTTTTAGTTACAATTTTACGGATGCTTGGAAGGCCAGTAAAACCGTCATTGCTAATGGTGGTGACAAGGTCTTTCAGATCCCGTTAACTGGTTGGGCTTTGGTAGGAGCTTTAGGTGCCACAATTATCAACTCATTGTTTTCAGCAGATGCCTGGAATAATGTCACATTTATAGCCGGGGAAATCAAGGATCCTAAAAAGAACATCCCCAAAAGCTTGTTTTTTGGCACCTTAATCGTTACAGTCATCTATGTGCTTGCCAATGTGGCTTACTTGGCCTTATTGCCTATCAATGGTAGCCCAGATGCCATTTCTCCGATTGACCAAGGAATGCTTTTTGCGTCCAATGATCGGGTAGGGGCATCTGCTGCCTATGTCATTTTTGGAGATGCCGGAATTTTGCTGATGGCAGGGCTGATAATGGTTTCGACTTTTGGGTGCAATAACGGGCTCATTCTTGCGGGCTCACGCCTGTTTTACGCCATGTCTCAAGATGGACTTTTCTTCAAGAAAGCAGGTCAGCTCAATCAAAAATCAGTTCCTGGTGTTGCCCTTTGGATACAATGTCTTTGGGCTAGTATTTTGTGCCTATCAGGCAAATATGGAGATTTACTCACTTACAGCACTTTTGCGAGCTTGCTTTTTTATATCCTAACGATTTATGGCATTTTCAGACTCCGTAAACTTGAACCCAATACCGAAAGGCCCTACAAAGCATGGGGCTATCCTTTTATCCCTGCGCTCTATATTTTAATCACCTCTGCCATCTGTATCGATCTACTCATCTACGATTTCAGAAACGCGGGCCTTGGTTTATTTATCGTATTACTTGGCATCCCGGTTTTTTACTTAATAGAGGCTAGAAAAAAAGCAAGTCAATCAAATTGAATTTGATTTCGGGCGTTAGGCCTTGATGAAACAACCCTTCCTCAAGATGTCCAAGCGCTTAGAGCGCGGCACAACTGTTTGGCTTATTATCTGCATACTCATCGTTTTTACGCCGAGAATTTACATGCTTTTGAATCCGCCTGTACGCAGTTATTACTGGGAATACAATGCAGCTGAAAAAGTATTTAAAAAGAGTTTTCAAACAAGACGTCTATCGACAAAAAGTACTGTCCAACTCTGGAAAAGTTGTCATCCAAAAGAACTTACTTCTAAAGATTGGCAACAATTAGGGCTTAGCCCCAAACAGGCGGCATCCTTGATTAAATACCGAGACAAATATGGTCTTAATTCACTCCAGCAAATGCAACAAATTCGGGTCTTGGATCAATATATTTTGAATCAAATAAAGGATTCCCTTAGGTTTGAGAAGGAGGTCAATACTTCGACCAATAAAAGTGATCAGAAGGTAGCTCCAACGATCAATAAGATAAGCAAGCAATACGCTCAAACCCCAGCTCAAATAGAGATTAAAAAACTT
>JBIPMW010000105.1:0-6405 GCA_044376455.1 Crocinitomicaceae bacterium
ACCTACTGGACCTGCACTTAAATTACTGATTGAATTACCAATGCTTTGGTCGCTCCAAGAAATGGTATACGGGCTCACGCCCCCTGTTAAATTCAAGTTCACAGCACCATTATTGCCACCGAAGCAAGAAACGTTGGTTACAAGGTAATTGAGCTGAATCAAGGAAGGTTCGTTTACAAAACGATAAACCGTTACCGTACAAAGGTTTGAATCTTTGACGTGCACTACGTAAACGAGGTCACCGGCAAGATTTTGAAAACTTGTGAGCGTACTAAATGGCATGGCATTAACGCTATACAAATAAGGCGAAACACCACCACTAGCCGTAACTGTCAAGGCTCCGTCGTTGGCTCCATAGCAAGTCACATCGAGCGTAGCTGTGTGCACCTGAATTGGGCTAGGTTCTGAAATAATGAAATTGTGCACTGCCGTACAATTGGCCGCATCTTTAATGAGTACGGTATACGCTCCTGCACCCAAATTCAAAAAGCTAGAACTCGCCTGGTAATTGAGGCCATTATTCAAACTGTAGGCGAAGAAACCAGCACCACCCGAAGCTAAAACTTGCGCGGCACCTGTAGAAGCGCCATGACACAAAACATCAGTGACGTTGGTTAGCACCATAAATGCGTTGGGTTGCAAAACGGTTTTAGCCATCGTATCAATGCAGCCGTTGGCATCTTTCACATGGATGATATACGCACCCGCTATGAGGTTGTTAAACACATTACTTGCCTGAAAATTGATGCCATTTTTGCTGTACTGCAAAGCACCTGTTCCGCCCGTTACATTGTTAACGGTAATGGCACCATCTATACCTCCATGACAAGATACATTTTGTGCACTGACATTACCAATTTGAGGGCCACCCGCAGAAGTGATTACACCAGAAACTGTATTCTGACACATATTGGCATCGCGCAAGACTACAAAATGAGTACCAGCTGGTAAATTGCTGAATAAGCCCACTGAACTGAACGTGATGCCATCTAAACTGTACTGATAACCAGCACCTGAACCGCCTGAAGCAACCACCATAATCGAACCATTACTAGACAAACAAGTAGCGTTGGTGGTATTAACTGTTGCAGAAAGTGCTGCAGGTTGCCCAACTAAAACGGTTGTATTGAGGATACAATTATTAGCATCTTTGACTTTGAGATTGAATGTATCGGAGATCAAATTGCTAAAAATGTTCGCGCTCTGATACGTAATGCCATCAAGGCTATAGCTGTAACTTGGGGTTCCGCCAGTAATCGTTGCTGTTATGCTGCCTGTGGCTTGCCCATTACAAGTTGCCGGCAATACACTTACTGCACTAACCAAAGCAGGCGCTTGACCTACGGTCACGATAGCAGTTTTGACACAACTAGTCACGTCTTTTACATATACATTATAGGTGCCCGCAATGAGCCCCGTGAATTGCGCCAATGACTGATAATTGACACCATTCAAACTATAGGTATGTGTACCCGTACCACCATAAGATGCCACACTGATGCTACCATTATTGCCACCAAAACAACTCACCGCCGTTGGGCTAGCAACAATGCTCATCGCTGTACCTTGTGTGATTGTAGCCACTGCAAAACTGGTGCAACCCGCATTGTCTTTCACAACACAAGTGTAGGTTCCGGCACCCAAGCCTGTAAACAGGCCTACATTTTGAAAAGTTTGCCCATTATTGATGCTATACTGAATGCCTCCTGTTCCGCCCGATGAGCTCAGGGTAATGCCACCATCGTTGCCATTGAAACAACTGACATTGATCACATTTGGCGGATTCATGCTCGGCGCTGTGCTTGCGTTGATCGCTACATTAGCAGTATTTGTACACGCATTGGCATCCTTGACCGTCAGGACATAAAGCCCAGCAGCAAGCGCGCTAAAAGTGCCCGAATTTTGATATGCTCCGGTATTGATTTTATATTGCAAGGCCCCGGCACCACCTGTTGCAGCCGCGGTAAATGCACCATTTGGCATGCCACAAGCGCTGTTTGTTACCAACACACTATTGAACGTAATGCCGGCAGGTTGTGTAATATTGAAACTTACCGAGGAAGTACAATTTTTCTGATCTTTGATTTGCAATTGATAGGCCCCAGGCGCCAAATTTGTAAATGCTGCGCTTGTTTGCCAAGGCCCATTATTCAGACAATATTGAAAAGGCGCCATTCCTCCTTGAGGAACTGCAATGACTGAACCGTTTGCCAAACCATTGCACGTCACGTTGGTAAGGGCACTTGTTGTAACGCCGAGTCCAACTGAAACTTGCTGAGTTTTGGTTTTGGTACAAGTTTGATTCCAACCTTCGATTTGAGTGGTAAGGGTTATCGTGTATGCACCAGCAGTTGTAAAAGCATGTGCAGGTTCTGCTAAATGCGAAACCGGGCTACCGTCGCCAAAATCCCAAGTATAAATATGATTCGCACCCGCATAGGTGCTTTCACTGATTTGGTTAAACATGCTATCTGTTGCCAATTGTGAGGTATTATCGATAGACAGCACTTCATTGGTTTGTAAGCATGTGGTATTGAGTTCAAAACTTGGTAAATTGAATAAAGACATCGTTGGGACGATATAAAAATCGCCATTACTGGCAAAACTACTCATGGCACTGGCCCAATTGTTACCGGTTGAAGTACCCGACAACGAGGCGAGGTCTTGACCCAAACCTTCACCGTTTCCTGTATACTTTAAATTGAAGGTACTGCCGAAAGGTGGGGCATTCAAAACCTCTACCGTGAGCGCAAAATCCGCACTGACACTGACGCCACCCGGAAAATTCAATTGAATATAACCATTGTTGTTGTCCGGATACGACCACCATACATGCTGTAAGCTGGTAATCAATGTTGTAGGCCTACCACTTGCATCCACATGATACACCCCCACCTTGAGCGGAACGCCAGAAAAACTCATGGTCTGGTGCGATCCATAGACGCGCACGCTCATGATCTTGCCCGTACCATTGAAGTTATAGGTTTGTGCTGCTTTTTCCTGAAAACCTATTTTGAGTTGGTAGGTGCTCGTGCCACCTACATTTTTGCTAGCAACAAAGCCGTTGGGGTCATCAGCGCAAGGGATTTGTGCCCTTGCAACGCCAATGCACAGCAGTAAGCCAGCCGAGAGTAATGTAAATTTACTTTTCATGATTGAAATTATTAAGTGATTAAAGCACAAAACTCCCGCTCTTTGGTGCCAAAAACCTTACATATTTCTTGGCATGAGTTGTGAATTTCTCTTTAATCGTTATTTTTAGGCATGAAAAATTTGGCCCTCGCCTTTTGTCTGTTTTCAATATGTCAGCTCAAAGCACAATCCTTTGCGCGCAGCTGGGATGCCTGGTTTGGGCAATTGCAGGCTGGTGCCACCTACAACAAGCAGCAAATTGGCCCAAACTATACGCTGGGGCTGTATAAATCGGTCAATAACCATGGTTTTGGTCTCGACTTCAACAATGTCATTTTTTCGGACGCACGCATCATCAGCGGCACCATTAGTGCCAGCCAAGACCTCATGCGCCTGCGCCGCAACAGACGTACGCCTTTCTACCTGTATGCACACGCAGGCATCGGTCTCACACATTTGCGCAGTACGCTTATTCAAGATAATTTTTTGCTCAAGGGTGACGACATGATGCATATCAATGTAGGCCTCACTCCTACTTATTTTTTCTCCAGAGACTTCGCGCTGCAACTCAAATTTCAGTATCAAAAAATGGGGCTCGTAGATGCCAACGTCAGTCAACTCTTGAGTGCTAACCTCGGGATTTTCTTTATTATTCCGGCACTTAAACCTTAATGCAGCAAACTTGTTCTTTGTAAAAACTTCCTATGTCACTTATTAGAATTGACCGACCACAAATTGAACAAATGGGCCGCATCGAGCGCCTTAATCTAGTCAACAGTTGCACCGGTTATAAATCTGCTAACCTCATCGCAACTATTTCCAATGAAGGTAAAACAAATGTTGCGGTTTTTTCAAGTGTAACCCATCTGGGCAGTGACCCCGCCCTCATCGGATTCATCCTCAGACCCACTACCGTTCCAAGACATACCTACAAAAACATCAAGGAATACGGCTATTTTTCAGTCAATCATATCACTACTGAGCAAATCGCAGCAGCACATCATACCTCGGCTAACTACCCAGAAGACATCAGCGAATTTGACATGACCGACCTCGATCCAATTTACCACGGCGGTTGTCCGGTGCCATTTGTAAAAGGCAGCCCAGTCAAGTTGCTTTGTAAATATGTCAATGAGTACCTCATCGAAGAAAATGGCTGTATCCATGTCATAGCTTCTATTGAAGCCATCTTTTACGAAGAAAATTTACTATGCCCTGACAATTGGCTGCAACTCGATAAAGGGCACGTTGTGGCTATTAACGGCCTCGATGGTTATGCCGAACCGAAACTTTTGGAACGATTTTCGTATGCAAGACCCAAAAAATAATTTTCAATGAAACGCCTGCTTTACTTTTTTACGCTTGTTATTTTATTTTCATCTTGTGTGGCCGTGCAAGAGGTGCCAAATGTGGTGCAACTCACACAAAATCATTCCAGAATCGCAGTCATGCCAATAAGGGCAACAGTCGAAAGAAAAATCTGGATGAGCAACGAAAAATACCTTGACCTCTGTCAAAAAAAGTCTGAAGAAATACAGTTAAGGGTCTACAGACAACTCGAACGCTATTCGCGCGATGGCCGCTTGCATGCCGAAGTTATGGCGCCAGACGATGTCAACGCAATGCTGTTTGGCATCGGTTTCCCAGAAAAACAATTTAGCAACACTGAGCTCTGCAGTTTATTGCAAGTTGACGCCATTATTTGGGGCAACATCGATATCCGTGAACCAGTCAGCGAAGCAGCTGCAATGGCGCTGTCTAATAGTTCTTGGATTATTCCGATTACCAATCAAGTGGAAATCACGCTCAAACTATACGACAATCCAACAGATACACAACTCTGGAGTGCCTATACCAGCAGATCTGGTCAACTCGGTTCTTTGAAACGCAAAATGCAAATGGATGTCTGTCGCCGTGCCACGCGCAACATACCATACAACATCAAGAAAAGAAAATATAAAAAGGCCTTTCTAATTCTACAAAACGGCAGCCAAAACTAGCTTTCGAAGTAGCTCTGAAAATAAGCCTCTGACAACAAAGGCAAGTTGACTCTTGATAGTTTCGCTTTGAATTGTTGTTGTAGGATTTTTTTGGCCTGAGGTTCGAGATTGTCATATTTATCCAATTGGAGTTGAAAATGCGTGATAAAGAGGTCTACGATGTTTTTGTAGCCAAAACGAATTTGCTCTAAAGGGCTACTCGCAATCAATTGCTTCGCTGTTTGGAATTGCTGGTTTTTGATTTGAGAGGCCGCAATAAATATTTTCTCAATGGCGATTAATGAAATTTGATACCATTTTTGCGCCACGGGAATTTCGCGAAGCTCAGTTAAAGCGAATTTACTCAGTGCTTCATTTTGAGTAAGCAAGGCATGAATAGCCGGAATATACAATAGTTCAGCCCTTAGTTGCGGAGAATTTGAAAGTCGCTTTTTCATTTGCTCTATCAGTCTCAGACGAGCTTTTTGATCTTGATTCAGGATGATTTTCAAACTAAAAATCCTCCCATAAAGTATGGGGTGTTGCGTTGCTCTTAACGGTGGTATTTGTGCAAGAATGTCCTTTGGAATCGTTTGGCAATTGAGCAAATACATAAAAGGTTTGATACTTCTGATGAATTGAGATGTATCGGTATCTAAATTTGAAAATGTCAATAAGTAATTGATCCATTTTCCGAATTTGGTATTGAATCTGGTGTAATCTACATTTGTTTTGAGCACTAAATCCCTGAAATTCTTCTCTAGCAACAATAATTGCTCAATTTCCCAATTATCGTAGTGATTGAAATGTAAGCCTAGAATCACTCCGATTTGGCTAGCGTCATCGAAACTCAAATTGACAAATTGAAAATCAGGCTCTCTGAATAATTGAAGCACCTCCTCCCCTCTTTGATGGTTCAACAACTCTTTTACTGCCAATGCGAAAGAAACAGCAAAATCCTGATGCTCGCGTTTTCGAATGTGTAAATGTGCAATCAGTTCATCTAATTTCAGATGATTTAGCGCTAGAAAGAGTCCTTCCCATTTGGGCCAAATATCAATAGCTGGGAACTGCCTAGAAAAATTGAGGTAATCTTTAAAGCCACAATAAAGCGCTAACGCATCCAAGGTGGTTTGTCTAGGTGTAGTATTTGCAATCATTCCAAAAAAACGTCGGATGGTGTTGTAAGAAACCAAGATATTGGTTTTCAAATAGATATCTTGAGACAATAATTCAGCGTGTTGTCGCCTCGTAATTTTTTGTCCTAAAGTCTTTTCTACTTGCGATTTTAATT
>JBIPMW010000013.1:0-18117 GCA_044376455.1 Crocinitomicaceae bacterium
CGTCATGATTGGCAGGGCATCCATCGGCTATCCTTGGATTTTCCGAGAAATTAAACATTACATACAAACAGGAGAAAAACTCGAGGGGCCAACAGTTGCTGAACGCGTCATTGCTTGCCGAGAACATTTGCTCATGAGTATCAAGTGGAAAGGTCCTAAGTTAGGCATCACAGAAATGAAACGCCACTATACCAATTACTTTAAAGGCATTTCTCATTTTAAAGATTACCGTACCAAGCTTGTTACTACCTCAGAACTAGATGAAATTCTAGAAATCCTTGATTACATTGAAGCACATCAAGAAGAATTTCTATTGGTAGGCTAATTAGATCAGCTTATTTCTTCTCAGTAAACTTCTTACTGGTACTTGAAGTGTTCCAAATATTTCGTAACGCGTCATGCGCTCTATGCGAAAATAATAATTGGTGCCTTTGTGTTTCCACAAGACCTGGTTTTCATGACCTTTGATGATTCTTGGTGGTAAATCACCTGTGTAGTATTGGTAAAAAGGCCCGATTTTATTGAACCGGAGTAAGGGTGAAAACAAAAAGCGGTATCCGCCTTCATCTTCACGCAACAAGCCTTTTTGTGCCAATTTGGATATAAAAAGCGGCCCCATTCTGTTGAGCGATGCAAAAACTGAAAATGCTGGCACAGTATCATAGCGCACGCGCTCTACCTCTGTTTCATTGAAATCTTCATCGAGGATTGTTTCGATGTATCGGGTTTCTTGCACTTGCAAACCGCCTTGCTGGTAAACGAGGTCACCATTCCATGCCTTTAAAAAGCGTTCAAACGGAAACCCTACTTTTTTGCTCAGTTTAGCCAATTGAACGTAAACGGAATCTTCTGGATGTTGCTTGAATTCATGGATGTCAAGGTGTACATCAATCAAACGATCTGTCTTAGGGACGGCGTGGTAAGTAAGGCCATCGCGTTTCATCGAAAAATAAAGTGGCGTTTTCTTCTTGACATAACTTTTAAGTTTGAAGCCAAGTGAATCGCTGTCGTGGGCAAACATGGCCGTTTGAATGTTATAGCTGCGTAATTTGGGCCAATTGGCGTAGATGACTAAATGCTCATTCTTGAATTGCTTTTGCTTTAAAAACACCTCCCAATCTTTGTGTAGATCTCCGTAATGTGCAGAAGCCACCTGATTCAACAAACGATCAAAATTTGCTCCTTGGTAAATAAACGCGTAGTCTTTGCCGTAGTGTAAATAGGACTTTTCTTTTTTGATGTAATAAAAGGTCGTGTTTCCAATAACGGAATCTTGTAATTGGGCATATTTCTTTAGGCGTTCAATACCTATTTGAACTTTGGAAGAATCAGTTAGTCTGAGTAGCGCACCCCAATCGCCATTTTCTTGTGCAAAGAAATAGGCGTCTTGCTCAAGGTCGAGGCCATATTGCTTGCCTTGACCAAGCAAAAATTCGTAAGTTGTGAAATCGCGCATAGACAACTTGTTGTATTGCAACAACGAATTGGTTTCTTTGGCTAGTTCCAAGATGTTTGCCTTTGCCAGGAAATCTGCAGTAGGTAGACGATCTATAAGCCTTGGTGATTTCGGAACCGCGAATAAAAATGATTTGACAAAAAGGATTAGTGCCAAAGCACCAGCTATCATGACAAGCGTCAGGAACTTCCGATACATGTCTAAGGATTTAAAGTATAAACTAAATAAAGTGAATTAATGAGATCCAACAAGTGTTTGCCTGTTTCCTCTTCTCCTTTGAAAGTATAATTGAGTTTGAAAGTTGTGTGCGCTGTATCGGTCTCTGAAGAAATGAGTTCGAGCATACCAGATTTTCCCTTTAAAGAAGAAATGACTTCAGCATTTTTTGGAGTAAGTAATTCAGTTGGGAAGCGATTGAGCGTGCTACTGATATCTACTTTCCCATACATAAAGCCACCCTTACTGGCCATTTTAGCTTCTTTTTTTGATAGTGCCAACTTGCCATAGCCATTTGCATAGTTATTTGCAAAAGCGGCATCATTTGAGAGGATGAGTAAGTCACCAGTATTGATGATAAACAAGGGTGCTGCGTCTAAAATTGCATTGTCAAAACGCCAGTAATTTTCATGCTTCTGAACACGTGAAGTAAGTCTGGAAAGGTGTTTTAATACGAGCTCAGGAATGTCCGAACGATCGGTAGAGAACCCGAGGGTGAACACTGGCATTTCTGTTTCTGCATCAGTTTCGCGCTCACCGTATTCGAAGGTTTCTTCGTCGTAGTAAAATTCGATTTTTTTAGTTTTGATTTTCTCGACGCCATTAAATGTGCCAAACATACTACCTTTGTAGGTGCTAAAAAGTGCCTCTTTGTTGACAAACTCATTGAGCAATTCGAGTGTCAAAACATTCATCGCAATTTGTGCATTTTTCTCGTCAGAAAGCAACGGAAGAATCACTTTGTAGGCTTGCTCATAAGCTTTTTGCATGTTAATGTTGTACGTGAAATATGCTGAGCTACTTGCGGGAATATACTTGAGTACATTTTTATCGAATTTAGCGTCATTCATTTCCGCATAAATACTGCCGAGCGCTGGGCCATATTGCGCCTCTACGGCAAATTCAACACTGTTGTCTTTCAAAAACAAATCGCCAAGAATAACATTGCCAGCATAGAGGTCTTGAATGTCTTTGTAGAGGGTAGGCAGCACCGTCTGAAAATACCAAAGCCCCTGTGATTTATCAAGATTTCTGGCGTTATCTAGGTAGAAAGCTCCTTCTGCATTGTGCAAAAGCTGGGCAACAAAACGCTGGTCTTGAGAGCAAAGATTTTTACCCTCAATAAAGATTTGTGCTATCACACGCTCGAGTTCTGCTTGTTGCAGTATTACTTGAACGCTATCTCTGAGCTCGTAGTAATTTTTGATGAGTGGGTTTTCTGTCGCTTCCGGAAAAAGTCCACTTTGCGTATCATATTCTTGTTCGTTCAGGACTTCTTCTTCCTGCTGTACCTCATCGAAAAAATCAAAAGGCATTTCGTTACCCCTTGCATACCAAATGGAATCGGTGACCTGATCGATGTATTCCATCGTTGGCTCGATGCGCAATAGCAAAGCGGTATTGCCTTGAATGAGTAAGTTATTGAAGAAAGTCCCGTAAACCTCTAGCCCTTTGATGTCGCTTTGTAGGGTTTGAAAGTCGTCAAAAACCTCAAAAAGTTGTTGTTTGTTGCCCACGCCAAATGTAAAGCCCGTGAGTTCAGTTTTCGTTGTTTTGCCGTAAAACAAATTGAGCCGCTGATTGAAATCCAGGCCTGCATCTTTAAGCGTTTTACCCGAAGTTGACCCATCGAATAATTCTTGATGTACGTCAGACATGAACTCATATTGAACGAGGTCATCCATGGATATTTTTTGTAGCAGACTGATGTTGTTGATACTGAAAACAGTAACTGCATCGGTTGGAATCAGGTGTTCGGACTGACGCGAAGATGTTTGAGCAATAGAAGTGCTAGAAAAAAGGCCAACAATACAGAGCCAAAAATAATTCTTGAATGCTTTGTCCACGAGTATGAATGTTATAGGACGAAGTTAAGCATAATCCGCGAGTATCATCTTGGTGTCAAGACAATTATATTGTCCAAAAGTGCTTGATTTTCTTTTAACGAAAAAGTATTGGTTCGGACCATCACCGCTTGTTGATTTTTACTGAGTGTTCCCAATTTATTTTCGAAGCGCTGAACTGGTCTTTCAAAGCGTGCAATTGAAGTGTAAATGCCTTCCTTGAGTAAGGCTTCATCTTCAAATTTATAGGATTTTATTTGGGCAGCAACATAGCCTGGAATACTTCGCTTGAGTGTCATACCATCCCAACTCAGCCAGTTTTCTTCTTGCTGTAAATTGACTTTTTCTTTGCTTATTTGCTCAATACTGCGTTTAATACCATCTTGTAAAAGCTTTACACTGGTGAAATCACAGCTGAGCTTGAAAATATAATCGGTGTAGTTTTCCTCAATGAGTACGTTTGAGATTCCTGGTTGCGCATCGAGCAACTTAACAAACTCTTTAATTTTAGCGGAGATTTCTTGTACAGATGGAACTGGCTTTCCCTGCAAACTATCTAAAGCTAAGATAGAATTTACCTTCACTTTGCTCGCACTTAAATTGATTTTATACTTGAGGCTACCTGAACCATCATTGTTGAGGGTGAGGTCATCGGAAATCTCGATGCAAGAACCCAAAAGTAATAACAGGCAAAAAGTGAGAAAAAATTTCATAGGGCTTACGCTACAATAGTAGTGCCAAAATTAAACAAATAAGCTTTTTTGAATGCCAAGATTGGACTGATATCGTTGACTGACTTGCAAATTGTTGGCATTAGTACTTAAAATAGTGCGCTTATCAACTTCCCAAGCCTCCAATTGAATGTCATTTCTATCCATGATTTCATGAATGCCTAGCGCGCTATCTAACCATGCTTTTTCCTCATCCTGCCGCAAGATCAGCGGCATGCGTTTTTTAGCATTATGTATCTCGGCCATCAATGGATTTGCTTCGGTAGTCAAGATGGTAAATGTATTTTCAAAAGCACCTGCAGTCTGATCTAGCCAACTATCATAAAGACCAGCAATTGAAAAAATTTCTTGTTGTGGGACATGGATAAAATAGGGCGTTTTTAATTTACCCTCAGTATGCCATTCAAAAAACCCATTGGAGGGAACCAAACATCTTTTGCTGCTAACCAGGTGCTTAAACGAAGCTTTTTCCGCACAGGTTTCAATACGCGCATTGAGCGTTTTTGCAGCAAATTCCATCCAATTACCTCCTTTGTACCAACTTGGCAACAAACCCCAACGCATTTGCTGAATGGTGTCATCGTTAGTAAGGATGTTCCA
Source organism: Crocinitomicaceae bacterium (assembly GCA_044376455.1). Taxonomy (GTDB): domain Bacteria; phylum Bacteroidota; class Bacteroidia; order Flavobacteriales_D; family Crocinitomicaceae; genus UBA952. The sequence goes on from JBIPMW010000013.1 coordinate 4,848, forward strand.
ACGAGGAAAATTGAAACCTGAAGCAAAGTAATATTGCAATTCCGGCGCTGCTACGGGCTTTAATTTTTGATAGCGCTCGGCAAGTTGTAAGGTAGTAGACGTTGAGGAGTTACTATAGCACATACGTCAAAAATATAAAAAGAAAGCCACCCGAAGGTGGCTCTATATAGACATTTCTCGCTATCCGAATGAATCGGGAAGAAAGAAATGATAAAGAGCCCGAAGGCTCTTGAATCCTTACATCATGCCTGGCATTCCGCCACCCATGCCTGCCATACCAGCAGCTGGATTAGCTTCCTCTGGCTCATCGGCAATAACACACTCAGTAGTGAGGAGCATCGCCGCAATTGAAGATGCGTTTTCAACTGCAATACGGGTTACTTTGGTTGGGTCAATGACTCCAGACTTATAAAGTGGTTCGAACACATCAGTGCGCGCGTTGTAGCCGAAATCCGCCTTTCCTTCGCGAACACGCTGAACGATCACCGCTCCTTCACCACCTGCATTGGCAATGATTTGACGAAGTGGTTCTTCGGCAGCACGCTTCACAATCTGAATACCGGTCATTTCGTCCTCGTTGGCACCTTTGAGTTTGTCAAGTGTTTCGATTGCACGAATCAAAGCAACACCACCACCAGGTACGATACCTTCTTCCACGGCAGCGCGTGTAGCAGCAAGCGCATCGTCAACGCGGTCTTTCTTCTCTTTCATTTCAACTTCAGTTGGTGCACCTACATAAAGTACAGCAACCCCTCCTGCTAACTTCGCCAAACGCTCTTGTAATTTTTCACGGTCGTAATCTGAAGTTGTTTGCTCAATTTGAGCACGAATTTGTGCCACACGCGCTTGGATATCGGCTTTTTTACCTTTACCGTTCACGATTGTTGTGTTGTCTTTATCAATGTCAATTTTTTGAGCAGAACCCAACATATCAAGGGTTACGTTTTCGAGGGTCATGCCGCGCTCCTCTGAGATAACGGTACCACCAGTGAGGATCGCGATGTCTTCAAGCATTGCTTTGCGACGGTCTCCAAAACCTGGTGCTTTTACGGCTGCCACCTTTAATGAACCACGTAAACGATTGACAACAAGGGTGCCAAGTGCTTCTCCATCGACGTCTTCAGCAATAATTAAAAGTGATTTTCCTGATTGAACTACCGGCTCAAGAATTGGCAGCAATTCTTTCATGCTCGAAATTTTCTTCTCTGAGATCAGAATCAATGGATTCTCCATTTCAGTGATCATTTTTTCGGCATTTGTAACGAAATATGGCGATAAGTATCCGCGGTCAAATTGCATACCTTCAACCGTTTTAACTTCTGTTTCAGTTCCTTTGGCTTCTTCAACAGTGATTACACCATCGTTGCCCACCACTTTCATTGCTTCAGCAATAAGCTTTCCGATTGTTTCGTCATTGTTGGCAGAAATTGTGGCAATTTGCTCAATTTTACTGTTGTCGTTACCCACTTGTTTTGATAACTTTTTGAGGTTTGCAACCACTTCAGTAACTGCTTTGTCAATACCGCGTTTGAGATCCATAGGATTAGCGCCAGCTGCCACATTTTTGAGCCCTGCCGTTACAATTGCTTGTGCAAGAACCGTTGCAGTTGTAGTACCATCGCCGGCGATGTCGGCCGTTTTTGATGCCACTTCTTTGACCATTTGAGCACCCATGTTTTCGATTGGATCTTTGAGCTCAATTTCTTTAGCGACACTTACGCCGTCTTTGGTCACGTGTGGTGCACCAAATTTTTTACCGATAACAACATTGCGGCCTTTTGGACCTAATGTTACTTTCACTGCATTTGCTAATGCATCTACGCCTCTTTTTAATTTTTCGCGGGCTTCTACATCGAAATAAATTTCTTTTGCCATTTTAATTTGCTTTTTAAATTAGAAAATACCGTAAATGTCCGACTCTCTCATGATGAGATAAGTGTTTCCGTCAATTTTGATTTCAGTGCCTGCATATTGTCCATATAATATGGAGTCACCTACTTTAACTGACATTGGCTCATCTTTTTTACCGGATCCAGCTGCTATAACAGTACCACGCAATGGTTTTTCTTTTGCAGTATCCGGAATGATGATTCCACTTGCTGTTTTTTGCTCTGCTGGCGCAGGTTCTACCAGAACTCTGTCTGCCAAAGGTTTGAAATTTACTGACATGAAATAAATATTATTTAGTTGCGAACGCTTCTTCGAAAAACATGCCAACTCAATTTAGGCGAATTGAATAAGACATTTTTTCACTTTTCTACAAAAAAAATGTCAGTATGGGTGACATACTGACATTTCGAATATGAAAAACAAAAACCTATTGTTGGCCCTGTCCTTGACCTTGCATAGGTGCTTGCTGTTGTTGCTGCGGCACGACTTGTTTTGGCGGTTTTGGTTGGCTGATGCTAATTCCGAGACTAAAAACAAGGATCGCGGCTGCCAAGCCCCAAGTAAGTTTGTCAATGAGTTCATTGGTGCGTTGTACACCTCCGAGTTGGCTTGCTCCTCCGAAGTCAGAACTTAAGCCCCCACCTTTTGGGTTTTGAACGTAAACTACTAGAATAAGTAGCGCGCTGGCTACGATAACTAAAAATGAAAGGATTCCTGTCATGACGTTGAATTCAGGTTTTTCTTTAGAATTTTGATTTGATTTGCAAAGAAACTCTTTTTTTCTGGATTAAGCAAAATTAATTGCTCATAAACAGCAATCGCTTTGGGTACAGCCCCTTGCATGGCATAGATTTTTGCCAAAGTCTCGGATACTGGTATTTGACTTGAACTTAGACTTTCTTTGGCTTTTTTGGCTGGAGAATAAAAGTCTTTTTTTGGTTTTTCTATCTCCAAATATTGCGGGGCAGCATCCTCTGTTTGCGCGATATTCTCTCCGAAATGCAACCAATTGCTGAACGATTGTTTTTCTTGAACAGCCATTGATTCCGTTTGAATCGAAAGATTATTTGCTTCTTCTTTGGTTGGTGAATCTTGCTCAACTTCTGCAGGCCTTACATCCAAATCCAAAGCATTTGGCAACTCTTCTAATTGCTCTAATTCCTCTTTATAAGTCAAATCGACATAAGCTGCACTGATCATGCTTGCACGCAATAATTGATCCAGTTGGTCAGGTGTTTGTTCGATTTGTTCTGGAGAATTATCCGCTTCGACAATTTCTTGAGTTACAGCGGTAGCTGGAGTTTCAACAGTGGTAACTTGCTGCAGTAAGTGATAAAGTATTTCTCTGTTGGGAATGGCAAAAGCTTTTTGATCAAGAACTGTGGCGAGGCGCACATCTTGACTATTCGCTAGAGATTTAAGATGTAAAATGGAAAAGGTCGTTGCATAAGGGTAGGCGTACTCCAGATGCTCGAGATCGGGCAAATATGCGGCGTCACAACGCAGCGGATCTTGAATTTGTAAATGAAGTAGCTCTTTGCTTAACACGTACCTAAATTACCAATTACTATATAACTTATTGATCAAATCTTGCACCATTTGAGTGGCAATTTCATCAAATAATTTTTTCTCGACATCGGCCAAATTCGTTGCAGCTGAAAAATCGGCAAACCGCGTCGTACTAAATTGCCAGACCTCTTCTTTTGGCGCTTTGATATTGATTTTCATTTGTAGCGTCATGGTGAGGCGGTTACTCGAGGCAACATCTGCTCCTTGAATGGCAAGCGGTTGCACTTGATACGCAGTAATGGCCCCTTCCATATTTACTTCACCTTTACCAAAACTAGTATTGAGTAAGAGTCTTGTATTATTTTGAACCCCATCTTTGAGTTGTTCTGTGAGCAAAGGACCAAAGGACAACGGACAGTTTGGGGCAGAATTCTCCAAATTTTGGATGCTAAATGTTTGCCATTCCTGCGGCATCCCCCCTTTGTCAATGAAGGAAAAACTCTCTGGCCAACAAGCACTTAACGAGCACCACAAAAAAGCTATGTAAATGATGTACTTCATTCGCCCAACTGAAATTCTTTGATTTTGCGATAAAGCGTTCTTTCTGAAATACCCAATTCTAGTGCAGCATATTTTCTTTTCCCACGATGTTTTTCAAGTGCTTTAACGATAAGTTCTTTTTCGCGGTCTTCGAGACTAAGAGATTCCTCTAATTCGATGTGTGCGGCAAATTCTTCGTGGTGTGCACTATCGGTACCTGGAATTTCTACTTGTACGGGTGCAGAAGGCAGCATACGCGCAGGCATACGAGGGCTTTCTTCGTAAACTTCTTGATAAATTCGGTTCACTACCGCTGATTGATCTGCGCTGAGTGCAATTTCATGATTGGATCCTGTAAGATCCAAGACCAACTTCTTTAATTCTGTGAGGTCTTTTTTCATATCAAACAAGAACTTGTACATGAGTTCACGCTCGGAAATAGACTCTTGCGCTGGATCATTGATGCGAAGCCCTTGTGCTTTGTCTGCAACAGGGGTTAAATAATTTTGCAAAGTGAATTCATCGATTTCACGGGCAGTCTCGATGACAGAGAGTTGCTCTACCAAATTTTTAAGTTGCCTGATATTACCTGGCCAAGGGTATTGCTGAAGCACTAGCACAGCATCTTCGGTGAGCTTAATGGCAGGCATGCGGTATTTTTCAGCAAAATCGTTGGCGAATTTTCTAAACAATAAATGGATGTCTTCAGAGCGCTGACGCAAAGCTGGCAAACTAATTGGAACTGTGCTGAGTCGGTAATAAAGGTCTTCTCTGAATTTACCAGATTGAATGGCAGCCTGCATATTTTCATTGGTTGCAGCTACAACCCTTACATTCGTTTTCAAGGGTTTGGAAGAACCCACACGAATGTATTCGCCGGTTTCAAGAACGCGCAATAAACGAACCTGTGTTTGCATAGGAAGTTCGGCAACTTCGTCAAGAAAAATTGTCCCACCATTCGCCACTTCAAAGTACCCCTGTCTACTACCTTGAGCACCTGTAAATGACCCTTTCTCGTGGCCAAATAACTCTGAATCAATGGTGCCTTCGGGAATTGCGCCGCAATTGACGGCGATGTATTCACCGTGCTTACGGGCACTCATTTGATGTATAACTTGCGGAATGATTTCTTTTCCTGTTCCACTTTCACCTGTAACTAGCACGGAAATATCGGTTGGCGCCACTTGCATGGCAATTTCTAACGCCCTATTGAGTAAGGGAGCAGATCCAATGATGCCGAAGCGCTGCTTTACTTGTAAAAGATTCATTTTTTTGAAAATTAATTGACTGCTTCACCAATTAAGGTTGCCGAGGTACAATCCGTAATTTGTACATCGACGTAAGAACCTTTCTCCAAATTTCCTTTTGGAAAAACTACCATGACATTTGTACCCGTTCTTCCGCACAAATGCTCGTCTGAACGTTTGGATGGCCCCTCAATGAGGACTTTTTGGACCGTGCCAATCATGCGCTGATTTGATGCCAACGAGTGTTTGAGTTGTTTGTCAATGATTTCGTTCAAACGACGCCCTTTGACTTCCTCGGGAACATCGTCATCAAAGCGACGTTCAGCCAAGGTTTTTGGACGCTCGGAGTATTTAAACATATATGCGAAATCGTATTGGACGATATCCATTAAACTCAAAGTTTCTTGATGCTCTTCTTCTGTTTCACCACAAAAACCTGTAATGATATCTGTTGAAATGGCACAACCTGGTACGATACGGCGAATGCTCTCGATTCTTTCTAAGTACCACTCGCGCGAATAGCCACGGTTCATGCGGTATAAAACATCGGTGTTCCCTGACTGTACAGGAAGGTGTATATATGGGCAAATGTTTTCATATTTGGCCATCATCTCTAAAACATCGTTGGTCATGTCCTTTGGATGCGAAGTGCTAAAGCGAATGCGCAACAATGGGGAAACCAAGGCAACCATTTCCATGAGTTGCGCGAAATTAGTGGTAGGCTCATCTGTGTTTTTTACTTCACCTTTTGCACTGAGGTTCCAACGGTAAGAATCTACGTTTTGGCCGAGCAAAGTAACTTCACGGTATCCCTTGTCAAACAAATCTTGACACTCGGCAACAATTGTTTTCGGATCGCGTGAACGCTCTCTCCCACGTGTGAAGGGCACTACACAAAATGAGCACATGTTGTCACAGCCGCGCATGATCGTAACAAACGCAGAAATTCCTCCTTGGTCTAGGCGTACTGGCGCAATATCTGCATAGGTTTCATCTCTAGAAAGCAAAACATTTACCGCTTTTTGTCCTGTCCCTACTTCATCAATCAAGTTCGGTAAATCGCGATAAGCATCAGGACCTGCTACAAGATCGACAAGTTTTTCTTCATCGAGTAAGTTCTTTTTGAGGCGCTCAGCCATACAACCCAAAATACCAACCACCAATTCTGGATTGCGGTCTTTTTTGATTTTAAATTCAGTGAGTCGGTTGCGAACACGCTGCTCAGCGTTGTCGCGGATGGAACAAGTATTGAGTAAAATGACGTCCGCTTCTTCAATGTTTCTGGTTGTTTGATAGCCATCTTGGGCTAAAATAGAAGCAACTACTTCGCTGTCCGAGAAATTCATTTGACAGCCGTAACTTTCTAAGTATAATTTCTTTGAGGCTTGTCCTCCTTCTTGTTCAATTACTAAGGCTGTACCTTGTAATGCTTCATCGATAACTTTATTTCCTGACTCCATGTTGTGTTCTGAACTGCAAAAATAGGACAAATTCAAGATGCTGACAAATTGTCATGAATGATCTGTATTTTGATTCTAAAATATTTAACCATAGGTTAAGGGAAATATTCGGATAAAATTGCAACAAACAACTTGCTGAATGCAGTGTTTTACTTTTACATTTGTCACCTAAAAAATCTTTATGGCTAAGAATCTTGTAATCGTCGAGTCACCCGCAAAAGCAAAAACTATTGAAGGTTACCTTGGCAAAGACTTCATCGTGAAGTCCAGCTTTGGTCATGTTCGAGACCTCGCTAAAAAAGGTCTAGCTATTGATATTGACGCCAAGTTTGCGCCAAATTATGAAGTGAGTGCCGATAAGAAACAAGTTGTTTCGGAGCTGAAAAAATTAGCCAAAGAAGCAGATACAGTATGGCTAGCTACCGATGAAGACCGCGAAGGAGAGGCTATTTCTTGGCACTTGTACGAGACGCTCGAGCTTCAAAAAAAAGATACCAAAAGGATTACATTTAACGAAATCACTAAAGTTGCCGTCACCCGAGCAATTGAGCGTCCAAGAGAGATCAATCAGGAACTTGTCGATGCCCAACAGGCGCGTCGCGTACTTGACCGCATCGTTGGTTTTGAACTTTCTCCAGTACTTTGGAAAAAAGTGAGACCAAGTTTATCTGCCGGACGCGTGCAATCTGTTGCTGTTCGATTGATCGTTGAACGAGAACGAGAAATTGAAAAATACAATACCGAAAGTTTTTATAAAGTTCAGGCCGAATTCCAAACCACTGATGGCCTACTTAAAGCCGAATTGAACCAGCAAATTCCTGTAAAAGCTGCGGCTCAGGATATTTTAGAACAATCTAAAGACGCCAACTTCTATGTTGAAGATGTCCAGCAAAAGCCTGCTTCCAAAAGCCCTGCTGCGCCATTTACGACCTCTACTTTACAACAAGAGGCAAGTATGAAATTAGGATTCTCTGTAACCAAAACAATGAGTGTTGCCCAACGCCTTTACGAGTCGGGAAATATTACTTACATGAGAACCGATTCCGTAAATCTTTCCGAAACAGCCATAGCAGCAGCACAGGAGGCCATTACTTCTCAATTTGGAGCAAACTACTCGAAACCAACTAAATACAGCACGAAAACTTCAGGGGCTCAAGAAGCACACGAAGCAATTAGACCAACAGACTTTAACAAGCCTACCATCCAAGCAGAGCGCGACGAAACTAGGCTTTATGAGTTGATTTGGAAAAGAGCAATCGCCAGCCAAATGGCTTTGGCGCAACTCGAAAGAACGACCATCAAAATCGGCGGACTCACTGGCCCTCATTACTTTCAAGCAAAAGGAGAAGTGATTGTTTTTGATGGATTTTTAAAGGTTTATCTTGCAACCAATCTAGATGACGACGCCGAGGAAAATACTGAAACAGAAGGTTTATTGCCTAAAGTAACCGTAAACGAAGCATTAAAACTAAATAGCGCACTAGCGACTGAACGATTTAGCCGTGCACCATCGCGCTATGTAGAGGCAACGCTCGTCAAAAAATTAGAAGAACTCGGTATCGGAAGACCATCTACCTACGCCCCAACGATTTCAACCATTCAAAAAAGAAATTACGTTGAAAAAAAGGAGCGTGAAGGAAATATCCGCAACTATGCGCAACTTGAATTGAAAGCTGGTAACATTTCCGAACAAACCAAATCTGAAACCACCGGAAAAGAGCGCAATAAGCTCTCCCCGACCGATATCGGCATTGTCGTCACTGACTTTTTAGTGGCGCACTTTGAGCAAATTCTAGACTATCAGTTTACGGCAAAAGTTGAAGCAGAATTTGATGAAATTGCGCAAGGAAATCTGAACTGGACCGACATGCTCCAGTCGTTTTACGGACCTTTTCATCATCATGTAGAAGAAACTTTAGAACACTCAGAACGTGCGACCGGCGAACGCGAACTAGGCATCGACCCTAAAACGCAAAGAAAAGTCATTGCCCGCATTGGTAGATTTGGCCCAATGATTCAAATTGGCGATGAAAAAGCAGATGGCCTTAAACCGCAATTCGCTTCGCTTCAAGGGAATCAATCGATCAACAATATTACCTTAGAAGAAGCCTTAAAACTATTTGATTTACCAAGAATATTAGGTGAACACAACGGAGAAGCAGTCAAGGTCAATATTGGCAGATTTGGCCCTTATGTACAAGTAGGAAAACGCTTTACCTCCATTCCGAAAGATGAGGATCCGCTATCAATGGACTTGGCGCGTGCTATTGAATTAGACACTTTAAAGCAAGAAGAGGCCGCCAAGGCGCTCATAAAAACTTTTGACGAAAACCCAGACGTACAACTACTGAATGGTCGCTATGGTGCTTATCTAAAAATTGGTAAAAACAATTACAAACTCCCTAAGGACAGTGAGCCAGCGCTCTTAACACTTGATGAATGTTTAGAAATTGCAGTAAACCAAGGCACAAAAACAGCAAAAAAACGTCCAGTTCGAAAAAAATAACTATTATTGATTGAAAAATCAACATGAACGGAAGCGTCAATAAAGTAATTCTTATCGGAAATTTGGGCAAAGACCCCGACGTACGTCGCCTGGAAAATGGCGCTGTAGTCGCCTCCTTTCCGCTTGCTACCTCTGAAATATATACAGATAAACAAACAGGTGAAAAGAAGGAAAATACCGATTGGCACGACATCGTTTTATGGCGAGGTTTAGCCGAAGTTGCTGAAAAATACCTTCGCAAAGGGACTAAAATCTATGTGGAAGGTAAACTCAAAAAACGATCTTGGACAGACAAAGAAGGTCATCAGCGTTACGCCACTGAAGTAGTTGGCGATGACCTCACTATCTTGACGCGTCCAGACAATCAAGAACGACCTCATTCCTATGGGAACGAAGGCAAGCCAAATCCTCCAGCCCCAATGAGTGGCTTAGCCAGCGAGCCCGGTGATGATTTACCATTTTAAGTCATGACAAACGCAGTAGAACCTCCCAGTCTTCAAGCATCGTTTCAAACCGTCCAAGCCGGATTCAGCGATGCAACACTCATCTATTTAATCATTATCCTTGTTTTACTTGCGCTTTCGGCACTCACGTCGAGCTCCGAAAGTGCATTTTTCTCTCTGAAACCAAGTGATAACGCCACTATTAAAAACGCGAGCGACGCACGCGTCAAAATGATATTAAGGTTACTCGCGAAGCCTCAGGAATTACTCGCTACACTTCTCATTTTCAACAACTTCGTAAATGTCGGAATTGTCATTTTATCTTCTTTTGTACTCAATGACATTTACCCGGTTCAGGAAGGGCAAGAACTCGTTCGCTTACTCATTGAAGTCGTAGGCATTACTTTGGTTTTACTCTTATTCGGTGAGGTAATCCCTAAGATTTTTGCCAACCGCAATGCGCTAACGGTTAGTACCTGGATGTCTTATCCAATGCATTTTCTCAATCGGCTCCCACCCTTGTCATGGCTTAAATCTGCATTGGTATGGGGGACAAACTTTATTCAAAAACTTGGTCAGAAAAACGTCACACTTGACCAAAACGAATTGGAACAAGCACTGGCACTCACCAAGCAAGAAAATGGCTCTGAGGAAGAACATAAAATATTAGAAGGCATTGTCAAATTTGGCAAGACTGAAGCCTGTGAAATCATGACGCCACGCGTTGAGGTAGAGGACATCGATTCAGAGAGCAATTTTCACGAGGTCCTACAAAAAATCATTGAAGTAGGTTTTTCCCGGATGCCTATCTTTTCTGAAAGCCCTGACAACATTATTGGTATTCTTTACATCAAAGATCTCTTGAATCATCTTGAAAAAGAGAGCGATTTTGATTGGAAAACAGTGTTGCGCAAACCCTATTTTGTTCCTGAAAACAAAAAAATTAATGACCTTTTGCAAGAATTTCGCAATATGAAAATGCACATGGCGGTTGTTGTTGATGAATACGGCGGTGCCAGCGGTATTGTGACCCTTGAAGACATCCTCGAAGAAATTGTCGGAGACATCACCGATGAATTTGACGATGCGCAGATCAATTACACGAAGCAAGATGACCATACGTTTGTCTTCGAAGGCCGAACGTCATTAAACGACCTACTGAAAATAATCGGCGAAGAGCACGAACAGACAATTGAGACCCACAGAGGTGAAGCAGAAACACTAGGCGGGCTCATCATAGAAGTTGGAGGACGAATTCTCAAGAATAATGAATATGTTGTGGTTGGCCCATTGAAATTAATCGTAGAATCATCTGATAAAAAAAGAGTTAAATCGGTAAAAGTTGTGATCCATGGAGTTAAGTAGACTATTGTTCATCGCTTTTGGCGTACTATTTACATTATTTGCTTGTACTGAAACTCCGGCAGTGCCAAAACCAAGCACTTATCTTAAAACTGAATTTCCCGAACACACCTATCGCCAATATATCAGCCCAGGTGCGTATCAATTTGACTTAGCCGATTTATACCAACCAAAATCTTTTGAATTGGCAAAACAAAATTATTCCGTACAAGAAATCGACCTCGGGCCATTGAACGGCACGCTCTTTTTGTATTATCTCAAAATCCCGAGCAAAGATTCATTGCCTGAAATCATCAATTTTGCCAACGATAAAGTGGACGAACATAAAATTATGGCCGAAAAGATCGATTTTGAACAAATTATTGCGCCTAAAAAACATGTCTACGGTACTTTTTTTGAATTGAAAGGCAATGTTGCCACTAACTTTCAATTCTATCTTACAGACTCAATACAGCATTTCATCAGAGGTGAGGTGTTGCTGAACTGTCGCCCGAATTACGATAGTCTTCGCCCTACTTTGCAGTACCTTAAAACTGACTTACAACAACTCATCAAAAATTTCCGATGGCGCCAATAGGACCAAATCGGGTGGTCATTGCGTTTGGTTCAAACATTGGTGATCGACGCGCAAAAATTGAATCTGCCCTGTCCTTAATTACCGAACGTTGTGGGCAAATTTTACAGGTATCATCTTACTTAGAAACACGTCCCGAAGGATTTGATTCTGAGCATTTATTTCTCAACGGATGTCTTTTACTCAAAACAGCTTTAGATCCCTTTGAACTTCTCGAACAACTCAAAGGCATTGAAAAAGAGCTTGGTCGCTTGAAAACTAAAAACGGCTATGAAGACAGGTGTATCGACCTCGATATTATCTTTTACGAAAGTTTGGTTTTGAATGACGAACGGTTGCAAATTCCTCATCCAAGATTCCAGCAACGCGAATTTGTGCTCAAACCATTAATGGAACTTGATTTGAGTTTTACAGATTGATGTCCAGCTTTTTTCGCTTCGTTAATTTTTCTTCCTATTTTTGCCTTATAAAATCTGATATCATGACTTCAAAGTATTTCAAGCCAACCCTTTTGCTCGGAACCAGCATGTTAGTAATGAGTTCTTGTGACCTCGTTAAAGACATTACCTACACGGTAAATCCTAACCCATTAGAAATGCATGGCGACTCCGTCAAAGTTTCTATCATTGTAAACGTTCCCGAAAAAGGCATTCAAAAGAAAGCTAAAGCTGAAATTACCCCTAAAATCGGCAACACCGCAATAGGCACATGGTACGTAAATGGTTCAAAAGTTACAGGAAACGGCACAACCATAGATTTTAAAACTGGTGGAACAGCCACGTTTGAAGAAACGATTGCCTACACTCCTGACATGGAAGCTGCTGATTTAATCATCACAGGAAAACTCTACAAGCAAACAAAAGAAAAAGGTGCCTTGCCTGAAACCAAAATTGCCGATGCAACTATTGTCACCCCGTATCTTGTGGATAAAACTTTTAAAGTTTTAACCGAGGAAGATGCCCTGGTACGTCAGTTTGACAAAACGACTACAGCTACCATTAACTTCGAAAGAGGTCAATCAGCTGTGCGTCCGACAGAATTAAAAGACCAAGACCTCACTGCGCTTATCACCTGGTTTCAAGCCGCGCAAAACAACCCGAAAATTAAAATTACCGGCATCGAAATCAACGGTTATGCATCTCCAGACGGTGAAGTCTCTAAAAATGACAACCTTTCTTCAGACCGAACAGTTGCTGCACGCAAGGCGCTATCTGATCTCATGAAAAAATCAAACCTTACTGCCTACACTGACACCGCAGCATACCAGCTCGCTAAATTTGGTGAAGATTTCGAAGGTTTCAAAAGCCAATTAGCTGCCACAGCCTCCATTCCAGAAGCTGATAAAAACTTGTTTATCCGCATCCTCGAAATGACCAAAGATCCTGAGCAACGCGAGAAAGATATGATCAACCTCGGGAAAGCTTACACAGAACTCGAGCGCGATGTTTTCCCAATGATCCGCCGTGCGGTTGTTGTCGTTAAATATACTGAATATGGTCTGACAGACGAAGAATTGAAAAATGCGGTAGTGAACAATCCAAATTCACTTTCTGTGGAAGAATTGTTGTTTACTGCAGCTAAACTTACCACAGACCTCAATGAAAAAGCGCGTATATACGGAATTGCCGCTGCTAATTATTCACAAGACCACCGCACTCACACTAACTTGGGTGCAACATTATTTGTCTTGAACAACACCAAGGATGCTGCAGCTGCTTTCAAAAAGGCAAATGACCTCA
>JBIPMW010000107.1:0-6339 GCA_044376455.1 Crocinitomicaceae bacterium
TGCTCTCCTTTAACAGATTGTGCAAATGCATTCAAGCCAAGGGCTAAAGCCAAAATTAGTGTAGTTCTTTTCACGAAGATTTAATTTAAAATACGGTTTTTAGAACGTAAAAATAGCTTAAATGGTTGCTTTTATTTTTTTTTATTTGAATTCATGAACCTATACGCTTGTATAATGTTTAACTAAAAAACAAAAAGATGAAACAAAACGGCTATTCAGTTTCCGATCAACACATTGACATTCTTATCGACGAGCTCGGTGATGAGCACGTGAGTACTTCCATAGAGACACCCCTTAGACCAGACGCGTTTGAGCTTTCAGACGACGAAAAAATAGAAAAGATTGCAGCGCATTTTGGCTCCATCATGGATGTTCTTGGTTTGGATCGTACAGACGATAGCCTCAGTGGAACACCGCGCAGGGTGGCCAAAATGTATGTCATGGAAATATTCAGCGGGCTCAATCCTGTGAATTTTCCAGATATCAAGCTATTTGAAAACAAGTATCAATATAACCAGATGCTTGTAGAGAAAAATATCTTGTTTTACTCCAACTGCGAGCATCATTTTGTACCAATTATTGGAAAGGCTCATGTCGCCTACATTTCATCTGGAAAAGTGATTGGTTTGTCTAAAATCAACCGCATTGTACAACATTTTGCAAAGCGCCCGCAAGTGCAGGAGCGCCTTACCATGCAAATTACCAAGGCACTACAAAAAGCCCTAGAAACAGATGATGTTGCCGTAGTGATTGATGCAACCCATCTTTGTGTCTCTTCAAGAGGCGTCAAAGACGTCAATAGCAGTACTGTCACTGCTCAGTTCTGTGGAAAGTTTGAAAATGAAGCTAACAAAAACGAGTTTTTGAAGTACATTGATCTTTAGGCTTGTCATATCGGTCATTTTTTTGTCCTTGGTCAATTCTTTTTCTTGGACACAGGTTACGCAAGATTCAATTATTCCGCAAAAGAGTTTTTTTGGATTTACGCCATTAAATGATACCGTATCTCGGGAAAAAAATGGAATTTTTGTCCTGCCGCTCTTCTATTATACACCAGACACGCGTTGGGCTGCGGGTGCAGCTGGGGTTTATTATTTCAAAGTAAGGCCATCACTTGAACATAACACAAAGCCAAGAGTTTCTTATGTGCAATTTCTTGCTGATTACACGCAGAATAAACAACTAGATACGTGGGCTTCTTGGCATGTTTTTACCAAAGACGAGAATTATTTACTAAAAGGTGATTTGAGATTCCGAGACTTTCCAGATCGATTTTATGGCATTGGAAATAGCACTAGTTTGCAACAAGAAGAACGATATAGTTATCAACTTTTTGTTTTCAAATCCTTACAACTCAAAAAAATCAGACCTGGTTATTTCCTAGGTTTTGATTACGAATTTAGATACGAGTATAATTTTTCTCACGCTTCAAGCGGTGTTTTAGTAAACGGATCAATCACAGGTTACAAGGGTGGTTTAGGTTCAGCACTCGGACTCGTTTCAATCCTTGATTCAAGAGATAACATCATCAATCCATATAAAGGAAGTTATGGTGAGTTTTCCACTTATTTTTTCTCTCCACTGATCAGGAGCACTTTTTCGTTTCAAATTATAAACGGTATCTACCAACATTATTGGCAACCAAAACCTAAACATGTCTTAGCTTGGCAAACCAAAACGCGTTTTACATTTGGAGAGGTACCATTTTTAGACTTATCGACATTGGGTAATGACGATATTTTACGTGGTTATCCGAAAAATCGCTTCCGTGATCAACACTTTTTTGCAACGCAATTAGAGTATCGTTTTCCTTTATTTTGGCGTTTCGGTGCTGTCGCATTTGCCGGTGCCGGCGATGTGTTTGGCCCATCTTCAACAATTAGTTTGGAGAATTTGAAATACTCGATTGGCACGGGTTTACGTTTTGTAGTGGATCCTGCAGAAAGACTCAATATTCGCTTGGATTATGCGTATGGCAGAGAGGGAGGCTATTTTTACTTCATGGTTGGAGAGTCATTTTAAAGATAAAATAGTTATGATATCAATAAAAAACTTTAATGCTATCAATTGAGTGCCTATCTCTATTTTTAGCCTCTAAACCGATCGTATGAAAAAGATATTGATGTTCGTTGTAGGTGTATTGCTTATGTATGCTTGCGGAGCTCCGGAAAATACCAAGACGTTTACCCTTAAAGACATCGAATTTAAATATGAGGGGCCTCTGTTCCAAGGTTCTAATCCTTCTCAATATGTCGCAAAGATTGATTTGAAAGAAATCCTTGGGGCTGACTATAAAGAAGGTATACAAATCGAAAAGGCAATACTAAAAACCGCAACTGTTCAGAGCATTGACCCAAAGAATTTTCAGGACATCAATGCACTGGTTGTCAGTATTGCTTCAGATAATCCGGATTTATCGATGAAAGAACTCGCGGTAGTCAATCCAATTAAGTCCGCTGCAAAGAAAGTCCAACTCAAGCCTTCAAAAGAAGCAGATGCCACTGATTACTTCGCTGAAAAACAGGTATATGTCATCCTTGATGCTTCTTTTGTCAACGATGTCAATGCGAATGTTACTTTAAAAGGTTCATTTGAATTCGAAGTAAAATACTAAGACTCAAATCACGCTACTACCTTCAACTTAATCTATAAACTAAACTTTATGAAAAAGCTATCTATTGTTTTATTTTTTACTGTTCTTGCTGGTTTGTTTTGGTCATTTGCACCTACAAACACCGGAGGCGATCGCTTGATCGGCGTATGGGAACCAAGTAACGGAAGAGCACGCGTAAAAATTGAAAAAATTGGTGCCAAATATTACGGTAAAATCGTTTGGTTAAAAGAACCAATTGACCCAGTAACCAAAAAACCAAAAACAGACAAGAATAACCCTGATCCAGCGCTGCAAAAGGTTCCATTAATGGGCTACCGAATGCTCAAAGATTTTGTCTATAAAGGCGAAGACGAGTGGGCCGACGGTACAATTTACGATGCACTCAATGGCAGCACTTATTCATGTGTCATCAAAATGACCAACGAAAACACCCTCAACATTCGCGGTTATATCGGTGTTTCCATGTTGGGTAGAACTGATATTTGGAAACGTTTAGTAGTTAAAAAATAGCAGTATGTTTTTCCAAACAAAATCATTGGCCTGGGCCTTTTTGGGCCTTTCAATGGCAATAGTTAATATTTCGTTGGCTCAAGTTCCTGAAAATACCGACACTGTTGTTGTCGAGGAAGACTTCAGCATGTATGCCGATGTTGAATATTTAGCGGAAGGTGCGCGCAGATTTTGTAGCCCTAAAATTGAAGGATTAAGTCCAGCCAAATTGATCAGCTTCGGTTACGATTACCAAATGGGCTATGACATGTCTGCAGATACAATTAATTCATTTCTTGCTGGACCTCCAGGAACGGGCTTTACTTTGAATCCGCAAGACGCAAGGGTTTTACGTTCACACGGCATGAGAATTGGCTTTAACGTCCCCGTAATTTCAAAAACCAATCTCGTTTGGCAGCTTGGTGGTAATTATTGGGAGCAACGTTATGCCTTCGAGGACGAAACTGCGTTAGTGAATCCGATGCTGAGGTCTTTGAGTGAATATGGTCTCAAAACAGCGGGTCTAAGCACAACGGTTTTCAAACCACTCAATGACAAATATTTTGTCCTTTTCCAGGGTTCAGCTGATTACAGCGGAAATTATACCCTGAAATCAATGATGCCTTTGAACTACTTGAAATATTCTGCTGCCTTGATTTTTGGTAAAAGACCTTCAGAGCTCAATCAGTGGGGAGTAGGTTTGGCACGGACTTACAGAGTGGGTGAGATCAATTACATTCCAGTTGTGCTCTTCAATTCTACTGATAGTCAAAACAAATGGGGTACTGAAATGCTCTTCCCGGCGCGCGTCCATGTCAGAAGAACGATCAACAGTCGAAACATGTTGTTTGCAGGTTATGAACTCGAAGGGCAAAGCTACAGGATGTGGAATACCTCAAGTATTGATAGCTATCAAATGCGCGATGATCAACTCGAAATTCGCCGCGGTGAAATCAGACTACGAATGGTCTATGAATTTTCGTTAAAAGAATTCATTTGGTTGTCAGTTCAAGCGGGTTACCGTGTCAATTACCGTTTTGATATGGACAGACTCATCAATGGCGAAGAAAACTACAGAGCGTTTGGTCTCATTGATGATATACCTCCGTATGTTATGGTAAATAAACTGAGCAATCCGCTCTATTTTAATATCAGCATTAACTTAGTTAGTCCTTGATAGGTACTCAATGACGCTTCCTCAGGGTCATCGAGCAGAGATGGAACTTGCTTGAGTTCTTGTTGTACAGCAGCTATTCGGCTGTTTTTGTAATTTTTTATTTCAGCGTTGTTGACTTGCGCCTTATTGATTTCTTTACCAGCGCTCACTGCTTCAATGAGCAAACGCGCCTTTTTAAGCTGAAGGATGGTTTCAGTAAGGAGTTCATCTAGTTCTTGCAATTCTTCTGCGTATTGCTTGGTTTTTCTGACCCGAATGAGTTCTGCAATTTTCTTCAAATTAGAAACGAGTACGGCATCAAAATCCTTAAAGAAGTAGTGATAAGCAGCCTGCACGCGCTCGTTTAAAAAGGCAAGGTCAAAATGTTTAGCGTGTAAAATTTGATCGAGCTGCTTTCGGAATTTTTGGGCAGGTTCTGTTGTAGATTGAATGATTTGATTTTGTAAGGTCATCCAACTTTTATTTTTGGCCTTTTCAGTTTTCGGGCCGACAATTTGATAGCTGGCCTGATGAATCCCCCATTTTGAAATCAGTTCATACCAATCAAAGGCTTGCTTGAGTGTGGTTATTAAATAGTGCTTGGTTGCCTGTTCTAAATAACCCTCGAGTAAATCTTCCTCTACTTTATGCTGACTAAATGCTACTACTTGTTGGTCATTGGAGAGCCCGTTCATGCGCATCGGTTGCGTCAGGACTAAACCAGCTAAAGAGCGCAAACGCGAGAGCGCCACATAGGCTTGGCCCGGAGCAAAAACATCGGAAACATCTAAGATGGCTTTATCAAAAGTGAGGCCTTGGCTTTTATGTACCGTAATTGCCCAAGCCAATTTCAATGGGTAGTGGACAAAAGTACCGAGTGTCTCTTCTACAACTTCGCCAGTCATATCATCGAGTGTGTAACGCTTATTGGCCCACTCGAACTTTTCTACAACAATGGTTTTCTTTTCTTCGGTGAAGCAAACCGTAATTTCTTGGTCATTCAGGGATTCCACAATGCCCATTTTGCCATTAAAGTAGTGCTTGTCAAACGACAAATCATTTTTAATAAACATGACCTGAGCACCCACCTTGAGTTCAAGTATTTCCTCAATAGGGAAGAGGTGCTTGGGGTAGTCTCCTGTAATTTCAGCCGCGAAGCACCAAGTTTTGCCCGGCAGCGCTAAAAGTGCTTTGGCATTGATTTGATCGGCCTTTGCGTTGTGTGTGGTTAAGGTAATGTAGCCCTCGTTTTTGGCCACATCGAAGTGGGGTTCTACATACTGATTTAAAATCTCTATGTCCTCATGGGTGATTTGATTATTTCTCAGGTGATTGAGCACCTGAATAAAAGCTTGGTCTTGTTGGCGATAAATCGTGGAAAGCTCGATGTACAGCGGCTTGATTTCTTGTAAAACACGGGCGTTAAAGAAAAAGATTCCTTGATAATAGGTTCTTAAAATCTGCCATTCTTCTTGCTTGACAACAGGTGGCAACTGCAAGAGGTCGCCGATGAACAAAACTTGAACGCCCCCAAATGCTTCATTATTGCGCCGCACATTGCGCAGCGTCCAATCCATTGCATCGAGTAAATCTGCGCGCAGCATACTGACTTCATCTATGATGAGTAGCTCAATATTTCTGATGACTTTCAGGCGGGTTTTGTTCATCGAAAAATGCCGCATCAGTGTATCTTTCGTTTCAAACTTAACCGTTTCAGTAAAAGCAGCTTGTGCACCAAATTCAGGAATAAACCCTGTAAAAGGCAACTGAAAAAAAGAATGGATGGTCACGCCGCCGGCATTCAAAGCTGCAATGCCCGTTGGCGCTACGATTACTGCATTTTTGTGCGTTGAAGCAATAATCTTTCGAAGAAGCGTCGTTTTACCTGTTCCAGCCTTCCCAGTCAAAAAGATAGTCTGATTGGTTTGGTTGATAAATTGCTCAGTAAATTCTGAAATAGAACGGTTTTCTGGTGTCATAAGGTATTTACAAAGCTAAGTTTTTGCTGTTGAATAGCCTTTAAAAGATAGCTCAAATAGTAAGTACTGTGTTAAATTACCGGACAACCACTATAAAACCA
>JBIPMW010000108.1:0-6327 GCA_044376455.1 Crocinitomicaceae bacterium
CTTATATTTTAAATTTCCGCACCATCGACGGCCGTTCTGGCTCGCGCAAAGGAAACGTGACACTATTCAGATAAGCACATGAAAAGTAAATTCATTCTTTCTATTACTGCATTGCTCGCGCTCAGCGCCCATGCACAACACGACCGACTCATTTCCAATTGGTCACAATCTCAAGTTATTTACAACCCTGCAGCAGTTGCAACTGGGCAAAACGACATGAGCTTTTTCGCCAACCACCGTTCACAATGGCTCACCGTTCCAGATATGGGAATCGGCATGCGAACAAATTTTGTGAATGGCGAATTCAAAGTGAAAGAAAGTGGTAGCCTTGGTAATACCAATTGCTTTGGAATGGGTTTCAGTGTACTATCAGACCAAACTGGAACTGCCAATCTAACCACCCTTAGTGTTTCTGTTCCGATCAATTATACAATTGGCCTAGACAAACGCAATAAATTAAGTATTGGTATGTCACCAGGCTTTATCCAGCAATCTTCAGATCGTGGATCTCAAACATGGGAAAATCAATGGAATGGCACCGGATTTGACCCAGCAACAAGCGTTGAAAACAGCATCAATGGAAGCTATGCTACAATGGACCTCGGTGCAGGTATTTATTTTCAACACCAGTTACAATCGCGTTCTAGCCTCTATTTTGGCTATGCGGTTAACCACTTAGTAAAGCCAAAAATGTCTTGGTCCTTTACCGGTGATAAAATGTACATGCAAATGGTACTTCAAGGTGGTGCTGACCTCGCTACCCGCAACAAAGACCTCCGCATTCAGCCGAATGTACTTTTCTTCAAAACAGGAAAAACAAACAGCTTCACTGCTGGGGTTACGTTTGAAAATACCATCAAGGAAGGATCTAAAATCACCGGGATCAACAAATCTAACTGCGTCAACTATGGCGTATACTATCGCCATAAAGATGCGTTAGTTGCAACCTTCGGCATGAAAGTAGATCGTTTCCGTTTTGGTGTTTCATTTGATGCCAACACCTCAAGACTCAATCAAGCTACAGGTGGTATCGGCGGTGCTGAACTTTACTTTAAGGCGCTCATGAACTACAAAAAATTCAATTCTAGATCTAGAATCAAATAAGCGAATAGATTTTAAATACTTGAATCCCGTTTCAATAGAGACGGGATTTTTTTTACCCTTGCCCAATTGATTTGACAAAACTGGAACAAATATGAAAAAATGCGCTGAGCGATTCTCGGCGCTGGGCTTATTTGTGGATGAATGACTTTTCCACAATAATTATCTTCACTCACTATTTCATCAAAACGAAGATTGGCGTCTCCTCTAGAGATTATTTTTCTTGGATTTTCCTGTGCAATACTCTCCGCCCGGTGTACCACAAAATGTTCGCCACGTATAAATGCAATGGCATCCCCCACTTGAATTTCTTCTATCGAAACATTTTTTAAAGTCAAAATACTACCCGGCTTAATTGTTGGCCACATGCTCCATCCTTGTGCCGTGATTTCTACATCATGTCCTTCTTGCAGAGAAGTACTGATCCATTTAAACCAGAAATGTGGCGCTTGTTTTGACATCTTGAGCACGTAAACTTACAAAAGAATGCTTAAATTTACATATGCAGCAAAATCAATACATCCAAGAAATTCAGGCGCAAGCCGCTCATTTTGTCTGTAAAGAAGTGGGGGCTGACACACTTTTAGTTCCGCTCCGTGACAACGTCGCTGATTTCAATCAATACCTCACACTGAACGAACTCGGGAGTTTTATCTACCGGTTGGTTGCAGCCGGAAACAACTTTGATCAAATTCATGCTGCCCTCCTTGAAGCCTACGATGTCAGCGCGGCTCAAGCGTCTCAGGACCTGAGCAACTTTATAGAACAACTCTATCAATATACAATTGGCCATGCCTAGCATTCAACTTTCTGTTGGTGGCTTTATTTTTGAGCTCAGTGCACAAACACCGCTTCAAATAGAAGAAGGATACCTACCATTTTTAACAGAGAATCAGGCTGTCGATGTGCAAATAGAATGCTTCAAAGGTCATCCAAAAAATTTTATAAAACCAACCATTCATTACCAAGCAAAAACACCAGAAGGAGTACTTTGGGAATTGAATCAAGATGATAACCGGACTTGTATTTTGGTCTATGATCCTAACGACTTGCGTAAATTGCAACAAATTGCTTACTGGAATGAAGAAAACAGAAGCTGGCAAATTTATGTCTTGAAAAGCCAAGACGGCGCCATTGACCCATTGGCCTACCCATTAGGCCCGCTTATTTGGTATTTTCTGAGCACCATTGAAGATTTTCTTATGATTCATGGGTCGGCAGTCAGTTTAGCGCAACATACACGTGTATTTTCAGGATTCAGTGGTGTAGGAAAAAGCACAATGGCCAAATTATGGGAACAAAACCGCCAAGCAACCATTATCAACGACGACCGCCTCATCATCAGAAAAAAAGCTAACGACTGGTTTGTGTATAATACGCCAATGTTCTATGAGGCAGCCCCACAAGAAGGAAAACTACACAACGTTTTCTTTCCTTATCATGCGCCCGCAAACAAAATAGAGCAGCTGAACGGTGTTGCTGCACTCAGTAAGCTTTTAGCCCATACCATCCATCACGGTCATAACAAATCACATGTGCAACATCACATGGATATCGCCACGCAATTGATCAGCCAAATTCCGTGTCATCAGTTAGGCGTAGTACCCACACCTGAGGTCATTGACTATATTTTAGAAAAGGAAAGCCAGCATGTCTAAGCGCCCATTTCCTTTTCAATTACCCGAAGTGAGTAAGCAACTTTTTATACTTGCGGCAAACCCAAGTAGTATTGAAAGCGAAGAATTTGACCCAAAAATTATTACCGCTCCATTTGTCAAACAAGCTGTACTCAGTCACCTTTCAGGCTTTGTTTACCACAACTTAAGCCCTGTTAAAGAAAAGGTTGACCCTCAACTTTGGAAACAACTCGAGCTGCAATATGTACAAGTTTTACAAGGCAATCACCAATTTTTGAGGCTGCATCAGCAAATGGCGCAATTGTTTGAACAAAACCAAATTCCCTTTGCCGTCCTCAAAGGCCTCGATTTACTTTTCAGAACCTAT
The DNA here is from genome assembly GCA_044376455.1 of Crocinitomicaceae bacterium. Classification (GTDB taxonomy): domain Bacteria; phylum Bacteroidota; class Bacteroidia; order Flavobacteriales_D; family Crocinitomicaceae; genus UBA952. The sequence goes on from JBIPMW010000108.1 coordinate 3,106, forward strand.
CGTGAAGAGGGTATTCGACATATTTCCGACATCGATGTATTGATCTTACCCGAAGACCTCCAGAAAGTAACCTCCATTTTAGAAACAAACGGATTCAAATGCAATTTGCAGGTTTATGTATCAAAATTTTACGAAAAGCATATACCAAATCATGCGCCTTTACAAGCAAGTTTAAACGGATTAAATATTGATGTTCATGTATCAGTTTTAAATAAGAAGAGTCAATCGTATTTTATTACAAATAATTTGATTCTTAATCGAGAAAAGTTGTTTTGGGATGATTATCATACGTATTTACTTGAGATAAAAAACTCGGCTTTGTTTATAATATTGCACCTACATAAACATATCGATCACGGAAATGCAATCAAAATGAGTTCTTTTTTAGATGTGCAAAGAACTATACAAGCTCTGGATTATCCTCAAAACAAAGCACAATATCCAAATCAGATACAGACTAAAATTGAATATATCATCGATTGTATGGTATGGCTAGGCTTACTTGAGCATGACTTTCTTCCCGATAGAAAAAAAGCCCCAGCGCGCTACTTTTTTTACCTACTCTTCTTTTTACAAGCCGTCCAGCCTACTTTTGGGCAAACGCTGCGCTATAAATTTTTTCCGAGGTTATTTCTGTATCAATTTTCATGGAAGACCCTCCCCCTGCTTTTCCACGAAGTGTTTCCCTCCAAGCGCTACTTACTTTACAGCGCACCGAATAGCAGCTATCTCGGTGCCTGGATTAAGCGCATACAGCATTTTACTAGAAAAAAATAAGGGGGTCTTGCATTGGTAAGCCCTCGATTGGCGGATCAGACATCATGACCATTGAAATTTCGTTATCTAAACGTATCTTTTCGATGGTGGGCGGACTATAGCTTTTCTTTTTGAGGCTGCATTCGCTTATTTGTTGTTGCGTAGTTTTCATGATTTTCTGTTTATTAGTTAGCGTTTTTATTGCGCGCTAAGAATTTTATGGTATTCCGTATTCGTAGCCGTGCGCAAAGCCACATAATAAAACCCATTTGCTGTTGGAATGGCAATTCGGTTTTCCAATTGTTGCAATTGCCCTTTGTAGATCAGTTTACCAGCTGCATCTGTGATTTGTACCTCCGTTTTTGCAACTGAATTTTCGGGCAATTCAATAACCACAACGCCCGCTCCATCCAAATGGACATTTGCTCTTTTTTCACAGAAATCGGCGCTTGCATCGAGCTCATTGTAAGTGCTTCCAGCGGGGCTAATTTCAACAAGTGTAAAATGCAGGACAAAGCGTTCTGAAAGCATTCCAGTATTAGCATAGAATTCATAAACTGCTCCTGAATCAAGTGCAAGTGTAAAATTCTCTTGCTTGTCCTCTAACCAAACGAGGCCGTTATCTATTTCCAAATTTTCAATTGATAAACTACAAATACCATTTATAGGAATTTCAAGAATTAGCGGAATGGCTTGTGTCAGTTTTGCTGCATTCAAACCATTGATAACAATTTTCTTGTCACCAACAGCCGTGTAGCACTGTAAACCAGTTACTTGCAGCATTTTTTCGCCGTCCATGGCATCAAAACCGTTTGTAGCTTCATGATTGACATAGATGATGAGCTGATCTTTTTTGTCTTGCTCGATTAAATTCATGCGCAAAAACAAACGTTGCCCAAGCTCCATGGTTTTCAAACCAGCCGTACTACCGCCATACGAACTGAAATGAGCACGCATGGAGTTATTGAGCGTCAAACTTCCTGTAGCACTTCCCGGATTAACCCTTACCCAAAAGGATTGCAAAGGTGGAATGAGTTTGGAGACCGCCGTGCCATTTAAACTTGTTCCAATACCCCCATTTGCACCAGATACGTAGGTATCAAAGACCATGTTGCCACCGTCATGCGAACGGTACCAAACCGTATTACCAATATTTGCTTTGAGTACTTCATCCCAATTTAAATAGGATGGGTATGGATTGCTGACCAAGTTAAAACCTTCTGATGCCACACCTGTAGTTCTGGTACAATTGAGTAGCATGTTGCCATTATTGAGCTGAATGCTACTGAAATTCAGGGTATCGTTAGCGCCCACCCTCAAGAAATAACCACGGCCCGCAATGATCGGCGTATTTGCGGTGGTCAGTTCTAACCAAGCCGCACTTGGCTCATCATAGTACTTGAGAATATTTTCACCCTCGGCAAAGAAACTACCGCTCAGTGCCGTTGGGTTAGGTGATCCAAGGTACCAAAATCGGCCAGACGGAACCAAACCGCCAGTACCACTTACGAATTGTTGCATATGCACATTACCCACACCCATCCAAGAACTATTTTGATGCTGCACCAATGATGCGCCATTTTTGAGGTGTAATTCACCATCAAGTAATAAATCTTCAGACAGCGTCAAGTTCTGCCCTGAAATAATCTGAAGCTCTGCCCCTGTTGGGATGTACAAATTTGAAAGAATAACTGCTGAATCTAAAAGAATGGTAGTTGCGGTTGGAACTTCAACAGCAGCACCCGCTGCCGGAACCCCACCACACCAATTTGCTGGATTTTTCCAAGAACCCACTGCTGCACCCTTCCATTCTCCGGGATTAAGTACCTGTGCCGTAACTACCAAACGATTGGCACTTTGACAACCATTTAGATGTACTTGTGCAGCATGATACTGATTATTATGCACTAACGGTGTTTGAGTAGGTAGCGCCGTTTGACTTTGCGCATCAGCGTACCACAATAAACTAGTTTCATTGAGACTAAGGTCTTGTACAACAGCATTTTGACATAATTTCTGTAATTGTGCTCCAGTGGGTGTTGCAGGTATTGTTAACGCAGGATTGATTTGTACTGAAGCTGACCAATCTGACGTACGGCCCGTAAAACTGCTCACTTTAAAAGTATAGGTATGCCCTGGAGGCAAATTCTCAATTATAGTACTTGGGCCTGTTCCTGATTTGGTACCGAACGGCACACCCGTGATTTTCCAGTTGCCACTTGGCAAACCATTCAAATGCACCTTGCCCTGTGCTGCTTGGCACGTTGGCTGTTCTACCTGAACAACAAGCGGAACAGGGGGCGCAGCTGCGGGCGCAAAATCAATACCCTTATAAATAAAGTTCGTACCTGCACTGGCCAATTCAATTGGAAGAACCTGTGCATTGGTATCAATGATTTTAAGCAATTTATTGTTATCTGCACCTGGGCTCACTAAAAAGGTAGTTGCATAAACTTTTGCAATAGT
>JBIPMW010000350.1:0-6288 GCA_044376455.1 Crocinitomicaceae bacterium
GAATGATGCTATTCACGTTGTAGTTGTTGATGATCTTGGAACTATTACTGGCAATCAAGGAACTCTTCTTGAGAAGCACGTTGGTCTATCCAAAGCACTAGATTCAGTTTCAGCGGTCAATTCCCCGCAAAAGATTTGGTATGAGCAATATCTTGCAGATTTCTCATCTCAAGTTTATGCTGGTGGAAATCCTTCAAGTGCAGCGGATTCTTACTGGGGAACAGCACCAAGAGCAACTGGATTTACAACGTATTCTGGTGTTGCTTCTGCTTCATTCACCCCAGTTTCTACTGCAAATGGTCTTTGGGGATCATCTGCACAAGATATAACATTTAGTGCAATTGGAAACAAAACATATACCTTAACCGGTGGTGTTGATTATTCCTCTGCTGGCGGGATGAAACCAACTCTTGCAGATTTGATCACATCTTACGATAAGTTCTCCAACAAAGATGAAGTTCAAGTTGATTATCTGATTATGGGTCCTGGATTGGATTCTGTATCACAGTCTCAAGCAAAGGCAGGTTATTTAATCTCACTTGCAGAACAAAGAAAAGACTGTATTGCCGTGATTGGACCACATAGATCTGATTTAGTTGGACAAACTAATACAACAACTCAGACAACAAATCTTATTAAGTTCTTTAGTGGAGTCAATAGTTCTTTACCATCTTCATCTTATGCGGTATTTGATAGTGGATATAAGTACACTTATGATAGATTTAATAATAAGTTCGTATATATTCCTTGTAACGCTGATGTTGCAGGTCTAATGTGTCGCACTAACATTGTTGCATATCCTTGGTTCTCTCCTGCTGGACAGCAAAGAGGAATTATTAACAATGCTATCAAACTTGCTTATAATCCAAGTAAGGCACAAAGAGATCAACTCTATCCACAAAGAATTAATGCTATCGTAACTCAACCTGGAATTGGAACTCTTCTCTTTGGTGATAAGACTGCTCTCGGATATGCTTCGGCATTCGATAGAATCAATGTTCGCCGCTTGTTCCTCACTATTGAGCAAGCACTTCAAAGAGCTGCTCAAGCACAACTGTTTGAACTGAACGACGAACTAACCAGAGCAAACTTTAAGAATATTGTTGAACCTTATCTCCGTGATGTTCAAGCAAAGAGAGGTTTGTATGGATTCTTCGTTGTTTGTGATACCACAAATAATACACCAGATGTTATTGATAACAATGAATTTAGAGCGGATATTTTCTTAAAACCAGCAAAATCTATTAATTATGTAACTCTTACTTTTGTTGCAACTCGTACTGGAGTAAGTTTTGAAGAGGTTGCAGGTACTGTTTGATATTATTATTCAACAAATAACTCAAGGAGGTAACAATCGTGGCAAGACTTAAAACAATCTCTGATTTCAAAAGTGCTCTAACTGGTGGCGGTGCTCGTCCAAATTTATTCGAAGTTGAATTAACAACTTTTCCAACAGGAATTAGTTGGGACGCAGATAAATTTAAGTATCTATGTAAAGCAGCTGCTTTACCCGGTTCAAATGTTGCAAGTATAGATGTTCCATTCAGAGGAAGATCATTTAAAGTTGCTGGAGATAGAACAATTGATGCTTGGACTGTAACTATTATTAATGATGAAGATTTCAAATTGAGAAGAGCCTTTGAATCTTGGACAGAACTAATTGCAAAACTTGATAATAATTTGGGTGCCACAAACCCTAGTGCTTATATGAGCAATGCAACTGTTTATCAACTTGGAAGAGGTTCTACCCTGAATAGCACTACCAATTCAGGTTCAGATAGTTCTATTTTAGCAGCATATCAATTTATTGATATTTTCCCAACCAGCGTATCTCCAATTGATTTATCTTATGATAGTGGAGATACTATTGAAGAATTTACTGTAGAGTTCCAAGTTCAATCTTACGAGATTATAAGTTCAGCTACAGCATCTAAAGTCTGATAAATAGACCAAAGGCATAAAAAAATAAATTATGGCAAGATTGTTTGGATTTTCTATTGAAGATAACGAACCATTATCTCAAGGTGTAGTTAGTCCTGTCCCCGAAAATAATGAGGATGGGACTGACCACTACTTGAGTAGTGGTTTTTTTGGTTCTTATGTAGATATTGAAGGAGTATATAGAACAGAATTTGATTTAATTAAAAGATATCGTGAAATGGCACTTCACCCAGAGTGTGATAGTGCAATTGAAGATATTGTAAATGAAGCAATTGTATCAGATACGAATGATACTCCAATAGAAATTGAACTTTCAAATCTAAATGCTAGTGATGGTATTAAAAAGAAAATTAGGCAAGAATTTAAATATATTCTTTCACTATTAGATTTTGATAAAAAGTCTCACGAAATTTATAGAAATTGGTATATTGATGGAAGACTTTATTACCACAAAGTTATTGATTTAAAAAATCCACACGATGGGATTCAAGAACTGCGTTACATAGACCCAATGAAAATGAGGTATGTAAGGCAGCAGAAAAAAAGCGAAAAAGATAAGTATAGAGTATCTAATATTAATAGCGATAATCCTATGGATTTTGAGTTTCCTCAAATAGAGGAATATTTTGTCTATAGTCCAAAATCAACATATCCTACAGGAAATCCTTCTTCTATGGGAGGATCTCAAGGGATTAAAATGTCTAAAGATTCAATTACTTATTGCACTTCTGGTCTTGTAGATAGAAACAAAGGATCAACTCTTTCCTATTTACATAAAGCAATTAAGTCTCTTAATCAATTGAGAATGATTGAAGACTCATTAGTAATTTATCGTTTATCTCGTGCTCCGGAGCGTAGAATTTTCTATATCGATGTAGGTAATCTACCAAAGGTTAAGGCAGAACAGTATCTTCGTGATGTTATGATGAGATACCGTAATAAACTTGTATATGATGCAAATACAGGAGAAATTCGTGATGATAAAAAATTTATGTCTATGTTGGAAGACTTTTGGCTTCCAAGAAGAGAAGGTGGTAGAGGAACTGAAATTTCTACCTTGCCCGGTGGGCAGAATCTTGGAGAAATAACTGATATAGAATACTTTAAGAAAAAACTATATCGTTCTTTAAATGTTCCACCATCAAGAATGGATGGAGAAGGAGGATTCAATCTTGGACGTTCTTCAGAAATTCTTAGAGATGAAGTTAAATTCAGTAAATTTGTTTCTCGTTTGAGAAAGAGATTTTCATATATGTTCCACGATATGCTTAGAACTCAATTGATTCTTAAGAATATTATTACCCCAGAAGATTGGGATATTATGGAAGAGCATATTCAATATGATTTTCTATATGATAATCATTTTGCAGAACTTAAAGATGCGGAACTTCTTAATGAAAGACTGAATATGGTTCAAGTTGCAGAACCATATGTAGGTAGATATTTTTCTCAAGATTACTTAAGAAGAAAAATCTTGCGTCAAACTGATGAAGAAATTGTAGAACAAGATAAAATTATGAAGAAAGAAATTGAAGATGGAATAATTCCAGATCCAAATCAACCAATAGATCCAAATACTGGTATGCCTTTAGACCAAACATCACAAATGGATTTGGGACAACCCGTTATGGAACCAGAACTCAATGCTTCTTCTACCGAAATAAATGCAAAGCCAGTAGAAATGCCTAAGGGTGGAGAGATATAAATAGAGAAAATTACTTAGGTATTAAAATGGATGACCTTCTTGATATGATTGTTGCAGATGAATCACCTTCACAAATCAGCGACAAAATTAAAGAACTTCTTTTTACAAAATCAGCAGAAAAAATTGACGAATTTCGCCCAATTATAGCAAATTCAATGTTTAATGGAGATAATGAAGAAACAGGGGAAGAATGAAATCATTCAAACAATTTCTTTCAGAAAGTATAAGTATTGCTGGAGATTTTAACGGCAATCTTTATATTAATAATTCTGAACCTCAAGTACAACAAGTTGGTGAAGAATATATTGCTGATGTAATGTGGAATGGAAACTTTTATAGACTTGAACTAGTCACAAAAACTGGAATTCCATCTACAAGAGACCTTGGTGAGCAATTGCAATCCGATTATCCCGGAGCAGTTGTTCATCAGATTTATCCAGTTGCAGAAAAAAATTTAAACATCAAAAACGCACAAAGATATCACCCATCAAAGTTAGAATGGATTGATTGATAAATGGCCCAATGGAATATAACTACTCAGGATTATTTAAATCAGGAAAGATCATTATTTGAAGTCAATAATATTGCAACTAGAGACGGAAAAATTGTTGATAATATCAATAGATTTCCCGTAAGTGTAAATCCAGATGCTTTTGGTAGAACAAGAGTATCAAATCCACTTACTCTATTTGATAGTTCCCACAGATATAGGGACAATAATCTTTGGGAGAGTTTAATCGTAGGAACTGGTTCTACTGTTGGATTTGCAACTACTCAAGGATTAGTAAATATTGGTATTGGAACTACAAGTGGCGATTCAGTTATTAGAGAAACTACAAAAACATTCTCATACCAACCAGGAAAATCTTTACTTGTTTTAAATACCTTTGTTCCTGCTACACCAAAAACAAACTTAAGACAGAGGGTCGGTTATTTTGGTGCTGATAATGGAATGTATTTTGAAATTAATGATACAACACCTTATTTTGTAGAAAGAAGTTTATCTACTGGAACTTCAACTTCAGTTGCACAATCTGATTGGAATATTGATAAATTAGATGGAACTGGAGTTTCTGGTATTACATTAGATATTACCAAAGCACAAATTCTTTGGATGGATATTGAGTGGTTAGGTCTTGGTACAGTCAGAATGGGATTTGTGATTGATGGGAAGTTCATTCACGCACATTCATTCCATCACGCAAATCTAATTCAATCAACTTATATTACAACAGCATCACTTCCTTTGAGATATGAGATTGCTAATACCGGAATTACAACTAGTTCTAGCACACTCAAGCAAGTTTGTTCTTCTGTGATTTCCGAAGGTGGTTATGAACTTCGTGGATTACAACAAGCGGTTCAAACACCAATTACAGCACCAGTAGATTTACCAACTCCTGCAGGCACTTATTACCCTGTTCTTTCTATTCGCCTCAAATCTTCTCCAAATAGATTAGATGCGATTGTAATTCTGACTGCACTATCAATAATGGGGACTGGAAATGGACCACAATATAATTGGCAGATGAGAGCATCAGCAACTACTACTGGCGGAACTTGGGTAGATGCTGGTATTGATAGTGCTGTGGAATATAAGATTGATGGAGGATCTGTAAGTGGTGGAAGAATTCTAGCATCTGGGTTCTTCTCATCAAATAATCAATCTTCTGCATCAGTAGATATTCTGAAAGAAGCACTATTTAAGTTTCAGTTAGAAAGAAATGGACTGACTGGAACTCCTTATGAATTAACACTTGTATGTTCATCTAATACTGCTGGTGCTGATGTTTTTGCTTCCCTGGACTGGGAAGAAATTAGTAGGTAATTTGCAATTTATAAATAACTAAAAGTGTTGTATTTAAAATAATGGCTCATAGACCAGTTGGGGCAGGTTCCTCATTTACATTTACTGCAGGTGCTGCAACAACTTCATCTGCCTTTTCAGTGCAATCTAGTGTTTTGAGAGTAGTTGCAGTTGGTGGTGCTGCCCACGTTGCAATTGGAGTTAATCCTACTGCAACGAATACTGATTACTATGTTCCTGCAGGCGATACTGTAACTTTAGGTTTAACTAAAGCATCAAATAGAGTTGTTGGAATAACAACAGGAACAACAACTATTGTTACTGTTCCAGAGGGAACTCAAGTTCCATTTGGAGTTGGTGATTATGTAACTCTAACTGCATCAGGGCAGTCATATTACAACTTTACAAATCAGCAAGTTTTATCAGTTGATACTTCTGCAGGTGTTAATGGATATTATCAAACAAGAATGACTGTGAATTATAATTCAAGTGGAATTGTAACCGCATTTTCCTCAGCAGATGCTTCAGTGATTATTTCTAATAAGATTTCCGCTTATGGAGTCGGTTCAGGAACAATTTATTTCCAACAAGTACAAATCACAGGACAAGCATAATGAAACTCATCACAGAAGAAATAGAAAAGGTAGAGGTTATTACTGAAGGAAAAGGTAGTAATCAAAAACTCTATATTCAGGGTCCTTTTTTACAAGCAGAATGCGTTAATCGTAATGGACGTATGTATCCTATGTCTATTATGGAGCGTGAAGTAAAAAGATATACTGAGCAATATGTAAATAAAGGACGTGCTCTTGGAGAATTGGGACATCCAGATGGT
>JBIPMW010000320.1:0-6280 GCA_044376455.1 Crocinitomicaceae bacterium
TAAGACCAGAACAGAGTAAATCTGTTAAGGCAGGTGCGGAACCCCGCAAGGGAAAGAAGCAGAAACCTAAATCGTGAGGTTTGGGAATCGCCGTCCGTTTTACGGCGGTGAGGATGTCAAGGTCAAGTAATTTCTACTACTCTCGTCTCCGACTTACCAGAACTCGGTCAATTAACCGCCAAACAAATCTCTCGCTTAGTTCCTAGAGATTCACACTTTTTGTTATCTCTAATCAAGGGTTGCGCTTGCTTTGGTTTAACCTGAGCAGCTTAGCTTTTGCTGCGCTTTTTTCCGGCTTGAGATTTTGAGTTTTACGGCAACTGCTTGAGTTTTTTTTTAAATTCCCCCTTGACCATCAAGACAGTCGCTACACTATACTCGTTGTCAAACAGCCAAGTTATGGTTCACAATTGTGTCATTTTATGGGTAAATTCACAAAGTGTCACAACCGTTAGTGAAACTTGATCAATCTTTTTCTAACATAAAAGAAAGAGAAATAAAAATGGGGTGATTGAGATGTTTTTAAGCTATCTAGGATTTATCGGATTTTGTGTGATTTTTGGAGCCTTAGTCTTACTAGCTTTTGGAATTTTACAATGGTTGCACATCCCGTCAGGAAATTTAATCGATTGGTTGATTGGGATCGCCAGTTTTTGGTGGTTGTTAGTGATTGTGACTGTTCCTTGGAACATTTATTTTGATGCCCAGGAAGTCATCGCAGAAGCAGCAATTTCTCAAGAAAAAAATATTCCCGTAGATCGGAAACAAGTTGATTATGTTAAGACAGTAGCGCGTTGGTCAATTCGGCTCGCAATCGCCTTACATTTGCTGTCAGGAATTGGACTTTATACCTTAGCAGCAACGGGAATTAGTGCAGTAGGATATGTGAGTTCCGGTGCAACTTTATTATTGACAGCTTTACGTCCGGCGATTCGGGCTTATCAATATTTAGCCGTGCGTTTGTCAATGATTCGAGAACAGATTAAGTATCCCAGAGAGGATGTAGTAGAGTTGCGCGTTCGCGTCTCTAATTTAGAGGCTAATGTGGCAATAATTAGGGAAAAACTCGATACAGAAGCAAATATACAGCAACAAGAAGTCAAAATAACTCGCCAAGAATTAGCCCGTCTGAAAGCCTTACTAGAAAAATTAGAAGCTAAAAATCAGGTTGAACATGAAACCTTATCTCAGGAAGCACAAAATGCGATCGCACAACTGACAGAAGACAGTCAATTTCTCAATCATGTACGAGAGATTATTCGCTTTTTCAAGACAGCTTAGATGAGATTAATTTCTTAAGAGATCTAACCAAGGCTGAAACCTTTACTGTTCCCTGTTCCCTTGTCTCCACAGTTAACTTTAACTTTACCTTTAAGTGGTCGGACAAAAGTAAAGTTAACCGTGGGAGTCAGGAGTCAGGAGTCAGCAAGAATTGCCAGAATTACATTTCTTAAGACAGACGAGAGAATTTATGTCCGACTACTTATCTGATTACTTATGTCCTTTCAAGAGAAGCGAATCATCCCCATAGAAATCGTCAATCCCAACTCGCCAGCCGAACTTTTACTAGCTCTCAATCAATGGCTAGAATTAGAGTTGATTGCCGACAAAAGACTAGAATTAGCAATAAATGCGAGAGAAAATTCAGTTCAAGAAACCCTCGCTCTGACAATAACCACCAGCGTCCCTATATCTAACTTTTTAGAAGGTTTGGGGCAATGGCAGGAGCGAGGCTGGCTGACTGCTTCTCAAATCCGGGTTGTTATAAGAGTGAGAGCTTCCCATCCCTCTCTACTACAAGGTTTAGAACAATGGCTCCAATTAGGATTACTTGGGGAATCTCAAGTCAAGCAACTGTGTCGGGAAAACCTCTCCTGTGTCATGCCTATACTGACAACTGCCCCTACCAGAGAGCCGCTGCCAGACCCCATCTCCTCCCAGCCGCCTCCCCCACCCGCGCTACCTTCTCGACGGCCAGAAGCTCCCCGTAGAATCCCGCCACGGCCGCCAACATCTCCTCGACGGCAGGAAACTCCCAGCCAGTTTGGACAAATGTTACAGTCTCTGATGGCAGAATTGAGCGTCCTCTGGCTGCTGCTGTTGGGAGTCTTCATGGTGGTCATCTCCTCTGGTGTCCTCGCCGCCAACTTTTGGGAAAAATTCTCAAGCGCCGGACAGTATGGGGTTTTGTGGCTTTATACTTTAGCTTTTTGGGGAGCCAGTTTTTGGAGTAGCCAACAGCCGGGCCTGCGCCTGACCAGTCAAGCTTTGCGCCTGGTTACCCTGTTGCTAGTACCGATGAATTTTCTGGCCATGGATAGCTTGGGCTTGTGGCGCAACCCTCTAGCCTGGTTGATTGTGGTAGTGGCTGCCCTTTCCCTTACCGCCGTAACAGTTCAACTATTCCGGGGGAGGTACGGGGGAACTGGCCCGGCAGGATTTTCTCAAAGTCTGCCGAATCACTTGGGATTGAGCTATCTGCATTGGGGATGGGCAATTGGGGGTTTTCCCTTGCTGGCAACTTACTTGGGCGTGGTGGGAACAACTTTGATCTCCCTTTCCCGTGTTCCTGAAGGAGCCGGACAAGAAGCAGCATCAAGGAGAGAAAGATTAGCCCCTTTTAGCTTAAATGAGGCAATTGTCGTCTATGGGCTGGTTATCCTGCTGGTGCGGGCAATTTTTATCGCTCAGGTAGAGATTAGCCAATTGGGGCTGGCTGTGGGGATTTGCGGCTGGTTAGCCAGTTGGCAGACCAGACAATCTGTTTCCTTGTGGCAGCGTATCGGCGGTAGCTTGCTGCTGCTAGGTTGGTTACTGTCGGTGGGTGAAACACCTTGGCAAGCCCTAGCAGTGAGTGGTTTATCACTCCTGTTTTTTGCCCGACGCATCGGTTACTCCTGGCGGAAGTTCGACTTGGCAGCAGCCTTGCTGATTGGGTTGCAGGGGTTGTGGCTGGCTTGGCGCTTACTTCCAGACACTTTCAGGCAAGGGGCAATCACCTTGGGGACTGGTTTAACTGGCGCTGAAGCTACCCCTTGGGCGTTACTAAGCTTAGTTTTCTTTCCTTACCTAGTCTTAATCCTATTCCTGACAGATTGGTTCTCCCAATTGGGCAAGCGGGAATTAGCCTCTTTTACCGGCTCGATAGCCTTGTTCTGGGGAACAACCTTGACCTTTTGCTCCTTAGTCAATCCTGCCTTGAGGACGCTCAACTTGGCAGCTTCAACCCTGGCGTTAGTAATTTTCAGCCAACGGCAAGTCAAACTAGCTTCCCTTCAAGAGATTTCCCGCCGTTTTCTCTCCCTGGCCTATCTCACTCACCTAGCTGGCTTGCTCACCCTAATTTTGGCGATTGACTGGGGATGGCCAAGGCTGAGTTGGGCAGTTTGGGGCGTGATTTTAATCATGCTGGCGGTGCTGGAATTGGCATTCAGCGTGAAACAGCCCTTTCCTCCTACTTCCTTGCTCCATCTCCTACACCACACAACTTGGAAGCTGGGACTAATCTTGGCTGGGCTATCCTATGGCTTGTTTATCCTCAATCAGGTGGCAGTTTTCGCCCAGTTGACCTCTGTGTTGGAGCGCCCGCTTATGGGGCTAGAGTGGGGCTTAGTCTGGGGTTTGGCTCCCCTGGCCCTGACTGGGGTGGGAACTTGGAATCTGGCTCGGCGGGAAGTTGCCAGTTGGTTGAGTATAGACGCTTTAGCCCTGTGGCAGTGGCTTATCTTAACAGCCCGACCCCCGCAAGGGTTGGAACCAGGAATTGCCTCAATTAGCTTAGGGATAGCTACAGGATTGATGTTCGTCAATAGCCGTAACTTAGAGCAGGTAGCAGCAGCAGCGATTACCGTAGGTTTTGGCTTGAGTTGGCTGGCACTGTCTTTGTGGGATGGCAGTTTTGGTTGGGCATTGCGGCAAGAAGCAAGCTGGCTGTTGGCAGGGGTAATTACTGCGACAAGCTTGTGGATTCTCCGCCAATGCTTAAGGGCATTACCGAATAATTTGGCGAGAATTTATGCCCAGGTTAGCGATGGTTGGGCAACTTGCCTCTCGCTCCTGATGTTATTGGCGCTTTCTGGTAATGTCCTTAATGCTCCAGACGGTAGAGAAGCGATCGCCACTTGGCTGCTGATGGGGGCGACAGCTTATCGCAGTTGGCAACCCTCGCGCCAACCTAACCTAGTCATTTGGTTGAGCATCTCAGTCCTGCTAGTTGCCCAAATTCCCACCTGGGTAGGGGAAGAAACTCGTCTCGTCACCCTAGCGATCGCCACTGGTTTGATGTTCTTTCAGACTCATCGCCTACAAAAATTAGCAGCGGCTGCCATCACGGTCGGCTTGTCCTTGGGCTTGAGCGTTGCCTTACTAGAGAGATTGCCTCTCCCTGGATTAGATTGGCTGTTGGCGGGGGCAATCGCCCTTATCCCCCTCTCCCTCTGGCTGTTGCGCTATTGGTTGAGCCAGCGTACTTCTGCACTTGCTCTCCTCTATGCCCGCGCCTGCGATGGCTGGGCAATTGCCCTCTGTAGTCTGGAGTTAGTCGCCCTGACTCTCCATTCTCTAGCCGTTTACTCGGATTGGATGGCTGCCTCGATCCTTCCTGTCCTAGCGGCTGCCCTGACTTTAGGGGCGATCGCCTATCGAAGCTACCTCGAGCCGAGTAACTGGGGCATCTACGGGGTAGGCTGGAGCTTGGAACTGTTCACCATCGAAGTTCTCAACCTAACTAAGCAGTCTTTAATTGCCCTAGCGATCGCCAATATTCTCTTGGGATTGCTTACCCAACTGTTGGGAGATTGGTGGCACAGAGATCACAGGCGGGAAATGCTCAATAGCTGGAATATCCTACCCTTGCTCTATGGGGCCTTAGGAGCGGCTCTGCGTTGGGGATTTTTCAGTAGTTGGACTGGCTTGAGTTCTCTGGGACTGGTACTGATTGCCATCGGAGTTGGGCGGCGCTCTCCGGCCAGGAAGCCCTTGTTGTACCTGGGAATTGGCGGGATATCCATCTCAGCCTACGAGCTATTGTTTTATCAAATTGCCGACCTGTCCCAAGGCGATCAATTTTTGGCAATGGCAGCCCTGGCCGCCAGCTTGGTTTACGGCTATCGATTGCTCTCTCCCTGGTTGGCTGGCTACTTGCATCTGACGGCCTCAGAATTGAAGTTGGTTGCCCACCTGCACTGGGCTTTGGGCAGTTGCCTGTTACTAGGGGCTTTATTCTATCCCGTTGCAGTCAATCAACTGTTGGGATTGGCAACCGGTATCTTTTTGACTCGTTATGCTATCTGGCAAGGGCGCAACCATCCTGACCAGGCGATCGCTGAAATCTGGGTCTATCTGGGTATTCTAGAAGCGACTGGGATTGGGGCCTATGCTGCCAATACTATTCCTCCAATGGAATTCTTCTCTCAATACCTAGTTTCTTGGTTGGGAGTAATCGCCTCTGGGGTGGCTGTTTTCACCTATCTGCTCCCTTGGCGGCTTTGGGGCTGGCCGCCTCGTCCTTGGCAATTCCTCGCTCTTGTTCTTCCAGGACTCGCCCTTGGGGGCAGTTTAGACAAGCTCAATCCCCTAAGTTTGCTGGTGGTGGCTGGATTCTATGCTTGGCTGGCTTGGCTGCGGCAGCAACCCCGGTGGCGCTATCTTACCCTCTTGTTAGTGAATTGGGCGATCGCCCTTTGGCTGGCGGATTTCTCTCTGGCAACTCCCTTCGCCTACAGCAGTCTTGTCGGATTGTCTATCCTCTGTCTTGTCTGGATAGAACCTACCTGTCAGGGGAGGCAAGGCAAATCCTTGCGCCACCTGCTTCGCCTCTTGGGAACAGGCATTATTGCTAGTGCGGCTCTCTGGTTTCATCATCAGACGGGAATCCTGCCTGGCATCCTCAGTTTAGTGGCAATTTTTGCCGGATTAGCCTTACGAATTCGCGCCTTCCTCTATCTTGGCACTTTTACTTTTGTGGCTAATGCTTTCTATCAGTTGGTAATTTTGATTTCCCTTTATCCTCTGCTTAAATGGATTATCGGATTGCTGGTGGGGGTTAGCTTGCTCTCAATTGCTGGCAATTTTGAAACTCGCCGTACTCAATTAACTAGCTTGCTGCAAAATTGGCTCAGAGACTTACAGGAGTGGGATTGAGATACTCCCACCGTCACAGCGTAACTTGACGGGGGGAGTATGTCACTGTTGCAATGCTTTTAAGAAGCGTCCCATAGTGGCAAATAAACCGGACTTTTTGGCTTTATTAGCAGGATTAGAACTATCATTAGGAGTATTA